>JAYWGO010000118.1:0-5039 GCA_043778205.1 Polaromonas sp.
AGCCGCTACGTCGTACAGCACATCGAACCGCATCATGGTGCCGTTTTATGTGTACTACTCGATGTTTGGTTTTCAACGCGTTGGCGACTTAGCCTGGGCTGCGGGCGACATGCAGGCGCGCGGCTTTTTGCTGGGCGGCACCAGCGGACGCACTACGCTAAACGGCGAAGGCCTGCAGCACGAAGACGGCCACAGCCACATCATGGCGGGTACGATTCCCAACTGCATATCGTACGACCCGACCTTTGCGCACGAAGTGGGTGTGATCTTGCACCACGGCCTCAAGCGCATGGTGGAAAAGCAAGACAACGTGTACTACTACATCACCTTGCTGAACGAAAACTACCCCATGCCTGGCCTCAAGGCTGGCACCGAGGAGCAAATCATCAAAGGCATGTACCTGCTGCAAACCGCCGCTAAAAAAGACCTCACTGTTAACTTGCTGGGTTCGGGCACTATTTTGCGCGAATCACAATTTGCCAAAGAGCTGCTAGAAAAAGAGTGGGGCGTAGGTGCCCATGTGTGGAGCTGCCCCAGCTTTAACGAGCTAACCCGCGAAGGCCAAGACTGCGACCGCTTTAACCTGTTGCACCCCACAGACAAAGCCCGCGTGAGCTTTGTTGAATCGCAACTGGCCACCACCACCGGCCCCGTGATTGCATCAACTGACTACATGAAGGCCTATGCTGAGCAGATTCGCCCCTTCGTAGGCAAGGGTCGCAACTACAAAGTGCTGGGCACCGACGGTTTTGGCCGCTCAGATTTTCGCAGCAAGCTGCGCGAGCATTTTGAAGTAAACCGCCATTACATTGTGGTGGCTGCTTTGAAGGCGCTGGCAGAAGATGGCAAACTGCCCATGGGCAAGGTAGCTGAGGCGATTAAAAAATACGGCATCAAGGTTGACAAGGTCAATCCTTTGTACGCGTAAGCTTAGAGACAACATTGCGGGACAGACCAATGCGAAGCGTTGCTCTGTCCTCAACTGATTAAGGATAGCAGCATGGCATTAGTAGAAGTACAAGTCCCCGACATAGGCGACTTTGATGAAGTGGCAGTGATTGAACTGCTGGTCAAAGTGGGCGATACCGTCAAAGTAGAGCAGTCGCTGCTGACGGTAGAAAGCGATAAAGCCTCGATGGAAATCCCCTGCAGCACGGCAGGTGTGGTGACCGAGCTGCGCGTAAAGCTGGGCGACAAAGTCAAGCAAGGCTCGGTGGTGCTGGTACTGGAGGCCGCTGGCGCTGCACAAGTGGCTGCTTCTGTGGCGCCTCACGCACCGGTTTTAGCCCCTATTTCAGTACGAAATAGCCCTCAGGCCCAAGGAAATGCTGCACAAGCAGCTATTAATTTAGTAGTAGGCAGTATTCAGGTCAAAGTGCCTGATATTGGCGACTTTAAAGACGTGGCCATTATTGAGATGCTGGTCAAGGTAGGTGACACCGTCAAGGTAGAGCAAAGCCTGATGACGGTGGAAAGCGACAAAGCCTCGATGGAAATTCCATCGTCGGACGCGGGTGTGGTTAAAGAGCTCAAAGTCAAGCTGGGCGATACCGTCAATATTGGTGACCTGATTGTGGTGCTAGAAGGTGTGGGCGCGGCTGCCAGCGCGCTGCCTGCTGCGGTTGCCAGTGCCACAATGCTTGCGCCAGTGGCTGCACCCCCGGCTGCGCAAGCGCCTGCAGTGGTTTCCGCCTCTCAACCAGCGGCAACTGCCGCTGCCCCGCAAGCCGCCGCCCACAACCCGAACGTAGCCCCCACAGGCGCGCTACCGCATGCATCGCCTTCTGTGCGCAAGTTTGCACGCGAGCTGGGCGTGCCCCTGGCTGAGATCAAAGGCTCTGGCCACAAAGGCCGTATTACTGAAGACGACATCAAAGGCTTTACCAAGTCGGTAATGAGCGGCTCTGTGCAAACGCTGGTGGCAGCCGCGTCTGCCAAATCCAACGGTAACAACGACGGTGCAGGCCTGGGGCTGATCCCATGGCCTAAAGTCGACTTCACCAAGTTTGGCGCGGTAGAGCGGCAAGACATGTCGCGCATTAAAAAAATCAGCGGTGCCAACCTGCACCGCAACTGGGTGATGATTCCGCATGTGACCAACCATGACGATGCCGACATCACCGAGCTGGAAGCCTTTCGTGTGCTGATGAACAAAGAAAACGAAAAGTCAGGTGCCAAAATCACCATGCTGGCTTTCCTTATCAAAGCCTCGGTGGCTGCGCTCAAGAAGTTCCCCAACTTCAACAGTTCACTCGATGGTGACCAGCTGGTGCTAAAGCAGTATTTCCATATCGGTTTTGCGGCTGATACGCCTAACGGCTTGGTGGTACCGGTGATCAAAGATGCAGACAAAAAAGGCGTGCTGCAAATCAGCAAAGAAATGGGCGAGCTGGCTGGCAAGGCCCGTGACGGCAAGCTAGGCCCTGCTGATATGCAGGGCGCGTGCTTCACCATCAGCTCGCTGGGCGGCATTGGTGGCCGCTACTTCACACCCATCATCAACGCACCTGAAGTGGCCATTTTGGGGGTGTGCAAGAGCACCATGGAGCCTGTGTGGGACGGCGAAAAGTTTGTGCCCCGCCTGATGTTGCCACTCTCCTTGAGCTGGGACCACCGCGTGATTGACGGCGCATCTGCCGCGCGCTTTAACGCCTACCTAGGCCAAATCCTCGGCGATTTGCGCCGGGTGATGCTGTAAGGCCGCTGCATGACCACGGTTGTAGTTGTAAAAAAAGCAGGCCAGGTGGCAGTGGCCACCGACTCATTGGTGACCTTTGGCGACACGCGCTTGCCCTACCGCTTTGAGGCCAACGAAAAAATTTTTAAAGTAGACGCAGTGGGCGGCCCCAGTTTTGTGGCCACCGCCGGTACAGTGGCGCACTTTCCTGCGCTGCGCAAAGCGCTGGCGGCATTGCCCAAAGGCGAGCTTAAGCTGCACAGCAAAGACGAGGTGTACGACACCTTCCTCAAGCTGCACCCCATCCTTAAAGAAACTTTTTTCTTGCAAACCAAAGAAGAAGATGCCGATCCGTATGAGTCCATGCAGTTCAGCGTGCTGGTGGCCAACAGCGCCGGCATATTTGGCCTGTACAGCTACCGCGAAGTGTTTGAGTTCAAAGAGTTTTGGGGCATTGGCTCGGGCCGTGGCTTTGCACTGGGCGCGATGCACGCCACCTTTACCAAGGCCAAAACCGCCCGCGAAGTAGCGCTGGCCGGTGTAGAAGCAGGCTGCGAGTTTGACAAAAACTCTGCAGGCCCCATCCATGTATTTACGATGAAATTGAAAGTAACCCCATGAGCCTCATCGACATTCAAGTCCCCGACATTGGCGACTTTGACGAAGTGACCGTGATAGAACTGATGGTTAAACCTGGCGACACCATTGCAGCCGACCAGTCATTGATTACCGTAGAGAGCGACAAAGCCTCTATGGAAATTCCCTCCTCGCATGCAGGCGTGGTGAAAGAACTGCGCATCAAAGTTGGCGACAAGGTTAAGCAAGGCTCGGTGGTGTTAACACTAGAGCCATCGGCAGCTGCGGCCACTGCCGCTGCAGCAGTTTCAACAGCAAATACCCCATCAAATGTGCTTATGGCCCAAGGAAATGCTGCACAAGCAGCTATTACTTCAGTAGCATCTAGCTATGCAAGAAATGTAGACCTGGACTGCGACTTGCTCGTTTTAGGCGCAGGCCCCGGCGGCTACAGTGCCGCTTTTCGCGCCGCAGACCTGGGCCTTAAAGTCATCATTGTTGAACGTTACGCCACCTTGGGCGGCGTGTGCCTCAACGTTGGCTGCATCCCCTCCAAAGCGCTCTTGCACGTAGCAGCCGTGATGGACGAGGTGAGCCACATGGCCGCGCTAGGCGTGGACTACGGCGCACCCAAGCTCAACATCGACAAACTGCGCGGCCACAAAGAAAAAGTCATCGGTAAGCTCACCGGCGGCCTGGCCGCCATGGCCAAAATGCGCAAGGTAACGACAGTGCGCGGCTACGGCGCATTCGTAGGTGCCAACCATGTAGAGGTAGAAGAAACCTCTGGCACAGCCCAAGAAAAAACCGGCAGCAAAAAAGTCATCCAGTTTAAAAATTGCATCATCGCCGCAGGCAGCCAAGCCGTGCGCCTGCCCTTTATGCCCAACGATCCGCGCGTGGTGGACAGCACCGGCGCACTAGAGCTGAAAGAAGTGCCCAAACGCATGCTGATCTTAGGCGGCGGCATCATCGGCCTAGAAATGGGCACCGTGTACAGCACCCTAGGCGCGCGCCTGGACGTGGTGGAGATGCTGGACGGCCTGATGCAAGGCGCCGACCGCGACCTCGTCAAAATCTGGCAAAAGATGAACGTCCCGCGCTTTGACAACATCATGCTGAACACCAAAACGGTAGGTGCCAAGGCTACACCCGAAGGCATTGAAGTCACATTCGCCCCAGCAATGGAGGGCGAGGCAGGAAGCAACGCCAGCGTTGCGGCCCCAGCCCCCCAAACCTACGACCTAGTATTGCAAGCCGTAGGCCGCAGCCCCAACGGCAAAAAGATCGCCGCAGACAAAGCAGGCGTAGCCGTCACAGACCGCGGCTTCATCAATGTCGACATCCAAATGCGCACCAACGTGTCCCACATTTTCGCCATAGGCGACATCATCGGCCAGCCCATGCTGGCCCACAAAGCCGTGCACGAAGGGCATGTAGCGGCAGAAGTCATAGCAGGCGAGCAGCAAGGCAATAAAGAGCTGGCTGCAGCCGCCTTCAACGCCCGCGTCATCCCCAGCGTGGCCTACACCGACCCCGAAGTAGCCTGGGTAGGCCTGACCGAAGACCAAGCCAAAGCGCAAGGCATCAAGGTCAAAAAAGGCCTGTTCCCTTGGACCGCATCAGGCCGCGCCATAGCCAACGGCCGCGACGAAGGAGTGACCAAACTGCTGTTCGACGATTCCCCCGAGGCCCACGGCCACGGCAAAATCCTGGGCGGCGGCATGGTAGGCACCCACGCCGGCGACATGATCGGCGAAATCGCCCTGGCCATCGAGATGGGCGC
>JAYWGO010000119.1:0-55105 GCA_043778205.1 Polaromonas sp.
CTCCTGCCTAAAAATCAGGCAGAGCTAGTAAAACACCTGGCTCAGTTTTGCATCGGCACAACCTTCATTAGTGGCTCAGTTTTCGGTCGGCGGCAACATCATAGCCTAAACCATCCACCAAGGCATACAAATTCAGGTGTTCACGGCTTTGTTTCAGGTTCTCAAAGTGTTTTATTACATCCATGCTGACCTATCCTCTCATTACGGAGGTAGAGCCTTTGGCTGCGGCAGTAATCAGGCATTCAAGGCATAAGGTGGGCGTTACGACAGCAATCTGGTTGCTTGTCCCTGTGATGGCTTCGCTAGTCGCCGCCTCGGATGCCGAATCGCCACCAGCTTTACCCCCCGCGCCACCGTGACCTTTGTAGCTGGTCAGGCCCTGGCTTGGTAACAGACTGGCACCACAAGCCGTCTTATCACCTTGACGGGCATAAGATTTACCAGCTTCATCGACTGAGCCAGGATCGCCCTCAGTAATGGGAAATACACCTTTGCACCTAGGGCATACCACTTGGTCACCCACTCTGGCCATAGCTTTACCGTTAATGCAGCAGAAGTAGTCCGCACTGATAACCGTCCCACCGTGTGAGGTCTTGTCGCCGATGACAATATAGGGCTTACCCATTAAGGCCTCCTAAAAACAAAAATAATTTGGATTGTATGCATCAACACGAAAAGCATAAAGGCTTGCACTGTCATATTTAACAACTTTCCCCAAAATACTTAACTCCGCGCAGAAGCTTTCCTTGAATGTGGCTATCACTTTGGCGCGGCACAATAAATCTGTTTGGATAAGCCTGAGTTACTAGCAATCTAAATTTGACCTTGTAATTATGTTGATTGCGAGCTGTTATCCTTTTAACCGGACTAATTAGTCGGCTTGCGTATCCACTCAGCAATGGTACGGACAGCCTCTGCTTACATGCCAATAAAGCCGTGATAGTGTTGACCTGCACAGACATCACCTGATGCACCAGAGCCGCCACTAACCATCATTAGCTTCTTGATCGGTGCGTTTTTCAAGCCGCTCACAATGTTCGGAACTTCATGAGACTTGCAAAGGTCGCAGGCATCCGCCGAATGGTGGTACACCAACACGTGGACTTTGATCTTATTCAAGTCTTGCTTAGGCAACGCGCCAGTTTTCTTGAACGAGACTACTGACGAGGTAACTACACCACCCGCTAGAGCTAGCTCAGTGTCGTTAACCAATATGTGCGCTGTTGAGATAGTCCCACGGCTTGTGCCAACCATGTATATGGGCGCATTCGATTTAGACTTCAAAAATTTAACTGTTGCCTTGAGGTCTAGTAAATGCTTTTCGGAAACTCGGTCAGCGTAGTCCAGATCGTCCATATCAGTAGGTTTACCAAAGACCGCATAGTTAAAGCCCTCATTTATCCAAAGCTGGGAGGTGCGTACTATGAAGTTACCACTGGTAGGTAGTCCATTCTTAACACGTCCAAAGCCACCGCCACCGCCGGGCAGAATCAGCACAGTGACTTTGGCATCAGGTGTTTCGTGCCAAACGATGTTGGTGGTGATGCCATCGCGTGTTGCTAGCTTGATGAGTTCGCCTGCTTGGAACGCTTCTAGGCCTTAAATCTTCGCCACATCTGAGCCTGACTTGGCCAGTATCTCTAGCGCAAGCTGCGCCGAACCGCCTTGCGCACGCGCTTGTAAAAACTGCTGCGCTGTGCGGCGGCAGGCTAGCTTTTCGGCAACCGCCACGTTGATGTACTGGTTAATAGCCACCCCATCGTCCGCTGCAGCTTGGCGCAATGCGTCCAGCATAGAGTGGGGCAATCGCAACGCAAAGTTATTGGTTTGCATGGTCTATTTTCCTAATGTGGTTTGGTGGCAGATTGGGCTGAATAATAGTCGCAAGGATTGGTCAATTTCAAGTTAAATTTAGGAACTGCTTGTGCAAAATCACGTAAATTCCAAGTCACTAAATGGCTGCATTGGCCGTTAACCGCTGCCTCCAACACCATCTCGTCTGCTGGGTCTTTAAGCTGCGGTCTCCATAAAAACGAGATGTCGATGGGGCGCAGCACGCTGGCATAACCGGCTAAAAAGCCACTTCTTCACTTCTTCATCACCAAAGCGGTTCAAACTTCAACGCCAATGGTCAAGTGGGTGGCCATGGTGCAACAGTTATGCAACGCTTGTTTAACAACCCTACAGGCACGAGATTTTTCAGATAAACAGTGCAATATCTAAACTATTGCCACTCAATATTTGTATATAAAATAAATATGCTACATATTAGATAGCTGCTTGTGCAGAGTTTAATTGGTCTACAGCCCTAAAAGGCTTAAAACTACAGCTGTTGTGCACGGTTTTTAGCCTAGCAATTAGTTCATCAACCCTTTGCGGTGCCGTAGCACCTGGGCGGCGCTGACGGGGCTGCCTTGGTTGCCCCAGGCGGTGCGCACATAGGTGGTGACTGCGGCGATGTCTTCGTCGCTGAGCACGTGCACAAACGGCGGCATGCCGAAGGGGCGGGGGTTGCCTGCGGTGCTGGGGGCGTAGCCGCCGCCTACGATGATGCGCACCATGTTGGCGGCGTTGGCCATGCTGACGGCGCGGTTGCCTGCCAGCGCGGGCAGGGCTACAGCAGGCAGACCGTTGCTGCCAGCTAGCTGCAGGCCTTGGCCTAGGGCACCGTGGCAGGTGGCGCAGTGCTGGGCAAACAGGTCGCTGCCGCGCAGGTAGGGCCCAGAGTGGGTGTCGGGTGCGGGGGCGTTGCCTGCGCGTTCCCCCTGCGGTGTGGGGATTGTTTCGGGCAGGGACTGCAGGTACGCTGCAGTGGCTTGCAGGTCGGCTAGGCTCCAGTACTGGGTGCTTTTGGCCACCACCTCGGCCATGGGGCCTGCTACGCTGGCGCTGGGTGCTACGCCGGTTTGCAGCAAGGCTACTACGTCGGCTACCGGCCAGTGCATCACACCGGCCTGGGTGGCGTCCATCAACGACGGGGCGTACCAGTCTTGCATGGGCATGAGTGCACCGCCCAGCAGCAGGTCGTTACGGGTTGCGCCCAGTGCGTTGCGCTGGGCGTGGCAGGCGCTGCAGTGGCCTAGGCCGCGCACCAGGTAGGCACCGCGTTCTATTTCTGCATTTTTAGTGCCTTTTGTGCCGCTGGCCCAAGGAAATTGTGCATGAGTAGCTATAGTTTTAGTAGTGGCTTGGTGGCCAGAGCTGGCGGGGGTTGCAGGGGCTATGCTGGCTGCAGGCTGTATTGCGGGTGCTGTACCTAGTGCATCTGCCGCTTCAAAAAACAGCACGCGCCACACGGCCAGTGCCAGCTGGGTGTTAAACGGAAAAGGCAGTGCATGCGCGGTGTTGGCCTGCGCTACGGGCTGCACGTCGTGCATAAAGTAGGCGTACAGCGCGTCGGTATCTTGGCGGGTAACGTGGGTGTAGTTGGTGTAGGGGAAGGCGGGGGTGAGCATATGGCCATCGGCGCTGCGGCCTTCGTGCATGGCGCGGTAAAAAGCCTGCGCGCTCCAGCGGCCAATGCCTGTAGCTATGTCGGGTGTGATGTTGCTGGTGTAGACCGCGCCAAACGGGGTGTGAATGGCTTTGCCGCCGGCAAAAGCGGCCCCGCCGCGGGCCGTGTGGCAGGCGGCGCAGTTGCCCACCTTGGCCAGATACGCACCGTGCTCTAGCGTGGCTGCAGAGGGTTTTTTTACATCATTTAGGTCTCTGGCCCAAGAAAATGCTGCATAGCCAGCTATTAATTCTGTAGTAACTAGCACGCTGCAGATAAGCGCAATGGCGCTTAAAAAAAGCCCCAGTGCGGTAAATATGCGCCGCACGGGCCCGCTGCGCTGCCAGTGCGCACGCAGAGTGTTCATTGCGCGCCCCCGCAGGCCCATTGCTGTGTGCTGGGCAGCGCGCCGGGCACAGTGATTGCCGGTTTGGCGGCTGCGCCCACAGGCACGCTTTGCGCTGCCAGCCAGGTGGCCAGTGCGTCTACGTCGTCTGGGGTGAGCAGCTTGGCAATGCGGCCCATGCAGTCGGGAGCCTGGGCGCGGCGCTGGCCGGTTTGCCAAGCGCCCAGCTGGCCTGCCATGTAGTCGCGCGGCAGGCCCAGCAGGGCGGGCATGCTGGGCAGGCTGCTTGCCAGTGTGTTGGCGTTAGCCAGGGCCGGTGCTACACCCATCAGGGCTGCGCCGTGGCAGGCGGTGCAGGCAGGCAGGCCGCGCGCTGCGTCGCCTTGTGTGGCCAGTGCCTGCCCACGTGCTAGGGTAGCGGGCGGCGTGCCTGGCCTGGGCGGTGTAGGTGCGGGGTAGGGCAGGTCGAGCTGGGCAAAGTACTGCGCCATTTCCATCAAATACGCATCGCTCATGTGCTCTACCATGCCCACCATCAGCCCGTAGTGGCGGCGGCCGTCTTTAAAGTTGAGCAACTGGTTGTACAGGTAGAGCGCAGGTTTGCCTGCAATGCGCGGAAAAAACGCCTCATTGGCAGTGCGGCCCACCTGCGCTGTGATGCCCGCGCCATGGCAGGTGGTGCAGGCCTGCATGCGCTGGGCCATGGTGTTTTGCTTGTCTTGTTTGTCTTGCTTACTAAGCGGTAGTGGAGGCTGTATTGGCTTATTGACGCTGCTTTGCAGTGGCTGGGGCAGCGAAGATGTGATGGGGGCAGACGTGGTGGCCGCAGCCAGCACATGGGCTGCTGCGGCGCATGCCAGTGCGGTGCAGCACAACCTGCCTAGCTGCCTGCCTAGCAGTCTGCCCAGTCCCTTCGCAGGGTACGCACTGTGCACGCTGCGGCGCGCAGCGAACTGAAATAAAAACGGTCTTTGCATCTGCCTTAAATTTTAAACGCTGGGTGCTGCACAGCGCAGGCTTACGGGTATTGTTGGCCCTGAAGCCTGGGCCTGGGCCTGGGCCTGGGCCTGGGCCTGGGCCTGAGCCTGAGCCTGAGCCTGAGCCTGAGCCTGAGCCTGAGCCTGAGCCTGAGCCTGAGCCTGAGCCTGAGCCTGAGCCTGGGCCTGGGCCTGGGCTTGACTAATCCGCTAAAGCCAAATTTCCACCACGGTGCGCCCCGGTGCACTGGTTAAAACCAGCCGCGCGCCAATAGCATTTGCACGCTCGCGCATGGAGGCCAGGCCGCGGCTGACAGGGGCTTGTGCATCAAAGCCCAGCCCATCGTCGATGATGCGCAGCACCGCAGTAGCGCCTTGGCCCACCCCCACCCCCACATCCTGTGCCTGTGCCTGCGCCTGTATCTGCAAGCTGCGGGCTTGCGCATGCTGCAGCACATTGGACAAGGCCTCAAACACCATGTACTGCAGCTGGCGCATGCCCGCGTGGTCAAGCCTTTCGATCAGCGGCAGCAGGTCTACGTCCCACCCAAACGCCATGCCGCTGCTGGTAAAGCGCGGCTCCAGCCGGTAGCGCATATTGGCCAGCAGGGCGGTGATGTCGCCTGGCACCAGGTGCATAGCGTCAATCGACAGCTTAAGGTGGTCTAGCGAGTCGCGCAGGGTGGTAAGCACCTGGCCGTCGGTGGCTTTGCCAGACTGCAGCTGGCGTATGGCCGCGCTGATATGCGAGCCCACGCCGTCATGCATGTCGCGCAAAATACGGGTGCGCTCAGCGCTGCGGGCCTGTTCTCGGGCTAGCACTTCTAGCTGCTGGTAGCTGGTTGACAAGGCCACTTCTTTGTCGGCAATGCGCTGCTCTAGCGTGTGCAGCAGCTCGCGCGCCTGGGTGCTGGCGCTGCGAAACCGCATCACCACAATGGTAAACATGGTTAAGCCATACAGCACACTGGCGTAGTTAGACAAAGGGTTGTCGTCTAGTTTGCTAGAGATGCGGTAGTTCCACAGGTCATAGGTGTTGACCAGCAGGTTGATAACCATGGATGCCGCCATCAGCGCTTGGCCGCGCTGGGTTTGCACTGCCTGCGCAGGCGGGTCTTGCAGTGTCTTTGGGCCTTGGTATTGCGGCCCTAATGCGGCGCGCTTGCCCAGCTTGCCCAAGGCAGCACTGGCATACACCAAAGCAAAGGCACTGCCCGCTGCGGTAGTGCCAATAAACCACAGCGTGAGCGCTTGCGGGTGCGGCCCGCCCAGGCCCCAACTTGCCACCCCGGCACACAGCAGCAACAGGGCAGGCACTGCGCGCTCGTACCTGCGCGCCCAGCGGTGCTGCTGCCATTGCGCTACGTAGATGCTAAACAGCACAACATAGAAAACCGCCCCACTCAAAGCCACCGCCATCAACACACCCCAATGCTGCCAAGGCAACGGCGGATTCTCAATTAAAAAATTACTCAGCCGCAGCGCCCAGCACAGCGCGGCCAGCGCAGCGTAGCCGTACATGCGGTCGCGCTGCGCTAAGGCAAGCTTGGGCGGAGCTGTGGGTGCGGGTGCAGGTGCAAGCTGCCGCGCAGTAGCATGTTCCAGCTGCGTTAGCCACAGCGCAGTGGCCAGCAAGGCGGTGAGCAGCATGACCATGAACACCGCTAACGACCCTGCCACGCGCCAGCGGTAGCTTGCGTCGTACAGGGCGCGCACCGCCAGCTCGGTGCCCACCGTGACGCGGCCCAGGCCTGCGCGGCGGCCAACGTCGGCTGCCAGCTCTATGCGCAGCAGGTTGTTGGTTTGCAGTAGCTGGGGCGCAATCTGTAGGTAGCGCGGTGCCTTGGCATAATCAGCCCCGCCCGCATCGGCCAGCACGCCGCTGCGCGACAGCAAGGTGCCGTTAAGCCAGATCTCAAACCGGTTGCCCACACGCGGCAGCAGCGCTGCATAGGGCTCGCTAGGCTCGGCGGGCAGCGCAAAAGCCACCTCAAACATGGCCCGCCCACCCAGGCCTGGATGCTGCCGGTCCCAGTGGTAAGGCAGCTCTACCAGGCTGAGTTCTGAAGCACCGTTAACAGTAACCAGCGCTTGGGCTTGGTCGATAACGACCAAGCCGTCTGCTGCATTAGCAAGAAGCTGCGCAGCCAGCAAGCCGCAGGCCAGGGCGCAGCGCATGCAAGCCAACGCACACCACCGCGCGCACCCCAACGTGCTGCGCAGCGCGCCAGCCACTGCCCAGCGGCTTACAGCAGCGCCCATGCCTGGGGGTTAAAACCAACGGTGACCACACTGCCTGCCACCAGCACAGGCCGCTTGACCACACTGGCCTCGCGCAGCATGAGGGCTTTGGCGCTGGCGGCGTCTACCACAGCGGCTTGCTGCTGCGCGCCCAGCTTGCGCCAGGTAGTGCCTTTTGTGTTGACCAAAGCTTCCCAGCCTAGCGTGCTGGTCCACAGGTCCAGTGCATCGGCCGGCACGCCCAGTTTTTTAAAGTCATGAAACTGGTAGGCCAGCTTGTGGGCATCCAGCCAAGCGCGTGATTTTTTAACTGTGTCGCAGTGGGGTATGCCGTAGAGGATCATCATGGCTCAGATTCTATGCCCAAGCACTTAACAGCCGTCACAATTTACGGTTGGTCTGGCATGCACAACAAAGGCAGGTCGTGCTCAGCCGCCAGCAGACTAAGCTGTGCGCAACTGCGCTGGCCAAAGAACTGGCTTAAGGCTTGCTGCGTTGCGCTTTGCAGCATGGTGCTGGGGTTGCCCACGCCAACTTTGACCATATCGACATGCTGCAGACCAGCGGCTTGGCACAGTGCCTTGGCAAAGTGCGGCTCCAGTGCCGCTACCGCCACCCTGCCGCCCAAGCAGGGGTACACGCGGTAGCCTGCGTGCGCGCCGCCCACCACCCCGCCAGGCTGGCTCAAACCCCAGGCTCTGGGCAGGGCCAGGTGGGCGGCAGCGTCTGCCAGCGCTACCTCTTGGCAGGTGGCCAAGCCTTGTGTTTTTTGCACCAGCACAGCTTGCAGTACGGCCTCGCTGGCCATCAGGGCACCAGCCATGTCGGCGTACAGTGTGGCGGGCAGGTGGGTGCCGGTGACCAAGCCGTGCTCAGCCAAGTAAGTCAAGTCATGCCCTGGCTCCTCGGCCCGCGTACCTCTGCTGCCAACGATGCACACCATGCTTAGCTGGGGGTGCTGGTGGTGCAGGCGGGCCCAGTCTAGCTGCAGTTTTTTTAACGCCGAGGGCCGAAACGAGGTCAGCAACACCTGCGCACTGGCCAGCTCGCTGTGCAATGCGGTTTGGCCAGCAGGGGTTTTAAGGTCTAGGCTTAAGGTGCGCACACCGCTGTGCAGCTGGGCGTATGCACCAGGGCTGTACTGCGCCATCGGGTCGCCAGCAGGGCCGTGCACTTTGGTGCATTGCGCCCCCATGCCGTGCAGACGCACCAAAGCCGCAGGGCCAGGCAGGTTCAGCGCCAGGCTGACAATGTGGGTGCCTTGCAGGGGCTTAAGGGGAAGGTTCATAGGGCTATTTTAGATGCCAAACCGGCCTATGGCCCAAGGAAATGCTGCACAGACAGCTATTATTTTAGTAGTATCTAAAACTTGGTGGGTACTGAGCAGCAGCATGGTCGCCGCATCTATCAGCCGCTTAAACCCACGTAGTTCTCTGCCAGCATGGTTTGCGCGGCTTGCGAACTCATCAGGTAGCTCAGCTCAGCTTCTTGCATTTTTTGGCCAAAACCTGCGCTGTCGGGGAAGCGGTGCATCAGCGAGGTGAGCCACCAGCTAAAGCGTTCTACGCGCCATATTTTGGCCAGCGCGCGCTGGGAGTAAGCGTTCAATCCTGCGTGTGATTGCGCGCTGTAGAAGTCGGCAAACGCCTCAAACAGCATCTTCACGTCGCTGGCGGCCAGGTTAAGCCCTTTGGCACCGGTGGGCGGCACGATGTGGGCTGCGTCTCCGGCTAAAAGCAATCTGCCAAAGCGCATGGGCTCGGCCACAAAGCTGCGCAGTGGGGCGATGCTTTTCTCAATCGAGGGGCCGGTGATGATGCCTCTAGCGGTGTCTTCGTCCAGCCGCAGTTTGAGCTCAGTCCAAAAACGCGCATCGCTCCAGTCGGCCACGGTGTCGGTCATGGGGCATTGCACGTAGTAACGGCTGCGCTCCAGGCTGCGCATGCTGCACAAGGAGAAGCCGCGTGGGCTGTTGCCGTACACCACAGCGTGTGGCGAGACGGGCGGTACATCGGCCAACACGCCCAGCCAACCAAACGGGTATTCTTTGCTGAACTCGGTGATGCTGCCTGCGGGTACGCTGGCGCGGCTGATGCCATGGAAACCGTCGCACCCGGCAATAAAGTCGCACTCTATGGTGTGCTGTTGCCCGCTGCGCTCGTGCCCGCCAAGCTCGTGCCCACCTTGCGTGTAGTGCACCACCGGGTGGGCCGTGTCAAACTGCTGCAACACCACGTCTTTGGCCTCGTACACGGTGCTGCGGCCTACCTTGGCGCGGTGCTCCATCAGGTCTTTGGTGACCTCGGTTTGGCCGTAGGCAGTGACGACTTTGCCGCCGGTGTGCTGGCTTAGCTCAATCGAGTGGCGCTGGCCGTTAAAGACCAGGTCTAAATGGTGGTGCTTAATGCCTGCCGCATGCACACCCGCCGCCACACCCGCTTGTGCCAGTGTGTCCACCGTGGTTTGCTCCAGTATGCCGGCGCGAATGCGGCCCAGCACGTAGCTGGCGCTTTGCCGTTCGACAATGGTGTTGTCTATGCCTGCTTGGTGCAACAGCGCGCCCAGTAGCAGGCCGGCAGGGCCTGCGCCGATGATGCAAACTTGGGTGCGCATGGGTGGCTTAGCCTCGGTGGGAAATCTCAATCACCAGGCTGCGTGCAGCCAGTGTGTCGATCAGGGCCTGCGCTTTGCTGCGGTTGGCAGCGTCTAGGTTGGCATCCCACTCGTCCAGCAAATACACCGCTGAGCGGGTTTGCTGCACGATCTCAGTGAGCGACTGCAACTGCCGCTCGCCCGATGAAAAACCAGTGGATGCGCCGCCGCTTTCTTCGGTACCCTCAGTGTCTTCATCGTCTTTTTCTTCTTCTTTGGCCATCTCTGCAATGGCAAATTCAAATGCCAGCTTGGTGCTGGTAGGCCAGTAGTAGGCATGGGCACCCATATGCTGTTTCAGCGCCGCCAGCAGGGTTGATTTGCCAGCCCCATTGCTGCCGCGCACCTGCACTACGCCGCGTTGCAGCTGGGGCAGCATGGCGCAGGCAGCTTCAAAGGTGGCCAAGGGCAGGTGGGTGACCGCTTGCACAGAGGCCTCTTGGCCCACCACGCCAGCTGCTTGGGGCGACAAATATACCAAGTGCAGTTTGTCCATGGCAATACGGTCATTGAAATCACTGTCTGCCTGCGCCTGCATGGCCTGGCTGGCACCTAGCATGCGCGTCCACAGGGCTTGCAGGTCGTTCCAGCCTGCGGCCAGGTCGTGCACGTTGTAGGACAGCTCAATTTGCCGTGGCAAGGTGGCGGCCAGTGCAATCAGCAAGGCCGTGTTTTGCGCGTTGTGCCCGGCCACGTAGGCCAGGTAAGCCATGATGACCACCAGCGAGGCAATGCCGCTTGATGCAGCCAAACCCTGTTTGGCCATGATGGCGCGAATTTGCGCATGCAAAGCGACCCGCAAGCGCTTTTTAAAACCTGCATGCCAAACCCTGAAGTTATACCGGTTGCCACTGGTAATGTTGTCCCACGCGGTATAGGTGCGTGCAGTAAGGTGGTTGGTGGCGCGCTGGTTTTCGGCATTAATGCCGTTTAGCCACTGGCGCACAGCGTACTGCAGCAGCATCAGGCCTACAAACACGCCGCCGTATACCAGCGGCAGTCCAGCGTCGATGGCAATGCCCAGCACAATAGCGTTAAACAGCAGGCTAAACAGCAGTTTGAGGTCGGCTTCTAGCTCGTAGATCAGCTCAAATATTAAGTGGAATGACTCGTTGGTTAAAAACGGCTCCACCTTCTCGCGCTGTTGGGTGCCCGCAAACAAGCGCGCATCGGCGCGGTTCTCGCGCGCAAAGCGCAGCATGTAGCGGCCAAAAGCGCCAAAGCCTGCGCGCTCTGCATAGATCCAGCTGATGGCACCCACCGCATACGAGGCTGACTGTGCCAGCACGATCCAGGCAAAGTCAGCCACCAAAAATTCTTCATTGGCCAAGTCTTGCCCCGCTTGGATCACCAGCCAGGTGGTCAACGCGGCCAAGGCGGCCTCTACCATCAGCAAGCCCAGCATGCCGTAGAAAGGCCCACATAGCAGTAGCCCCGCAAAGTCGCGTTGCCTAAAAGTTGCTGCAGGTGCAGGTGGTGGGCTGTGGTTGTTGGCTGGAGGCGGTGTAGAAATCACAGTGAATACCAAGGGTTAACCCTTGTGACTAAGATTTTTTGTGGTTTTTTTGATTTATCTTAGGTATTTGTCAACGTAAAACTCAGCTGTTACGTTGGTAGTGTAAGCCAATAGGAATGACTTATTGGTTACACTAGTTCACTTGTATAAAAACAGGTGAATATTAACTCCCTCTAATCAAAGGAAAACTACCATGGCAAAGAAAATGAAGAAAAAAGGCGGCAAAAAGCCCGCAGCTCCAGCAGCTAAGTAATTAGCCGCCCAAAGCGAAAAAAATACCCGCGCAAGCGGGTATTTTTTTGCCTGAAATTTAGCCACAAACATTCTTCGCACAATTTTTATACGCCCAAATACTGTACCAGCAAATCGGGCTGTGCATTAAGCTCCTGTGAGGTACCTGTAAACACCACTTCACCTTTGACCAAGATCACATTGCGGTCGGCAATGCGCGTAACGTGCTGGTGGTTTTTGTCGACAATCACGCTGCTGATACCGGTTTGTTTGATGGTTTCGCAGATGCGCCAAATCTCTTTGGCAATCAAGGGTGCCAAGCCTTCGGTGGCCTCGTCCAAAATAAGCACATCGGGGTTGGTCATCAGCGCGCGGCCGATGGTGAGCATTTGCTGTTCGCCGCCTGAGAGCTGTTGCCCACCGTGGCCTAGGCGCTCTTGCAGGCGCGGGAAGGTCTCTAGCACGCGTTCGTACGTCCAGTTTTTTTGGCCCTGGGTTCCAGCACGTGCAGCCATGACCAAATTTTCTTTCACGCTCAGGTTGCCAAAAATACCCCGTCCCTCGGGCACATAGGCTACGCCCAAGTGCGCTACTGCATAGGCTGACTTGCCAGTCATGTCACGCCCAGCAATATGTACGCTGCCGCGTGCAGGCTTAAGCAAACCGACGATAGATTTAAGCAAGGTGGACTTGCCCATGCCGTTGCGCCCCATCAGGCCCACGGTTTCGCCACGGTGCACACACAGGTCGATGCCGCGCAAAATATGGCTGGCTCCGTAGTAGCTGTGCAAGCCGCGCACGTCAATCAACGCTGCGGCGGGCGCGCCAGAGCTGCTGTGCTGTTGAGGTTGGCTCACCGTGGTGCTCCAAGCGTTGTTGCATCGGTTGCGTCCCGCGCTTTGTTGCCGGAGGTACCTTCAGGTGCAAGCTCCTCGCCTAAATAAGCCGCTTGCACCGCAGCATTGCTGCGCACCTGGGCCGGGGTGCCGCTGGCAATCAAAGTGCCGTTGACCATCACGGTGAGTTGGTCAGCTAAGGCAAACACAGCGTCCATGTCATGCTCTACCAGCATGATGGCGTGGTCTTGTTTAAGGGTGTGCAGCAGGGCAATCATTTGCTCAGCCTCGGCCTGGCCCATGCCCGCCAGCGGCTCGTCTAGCAGCAGCACTTGGGGCTGGGTGGCCAGTGCCATCGCAATCTCTAGCTGGCGCTGCGCGCCGTGGGGCAGGGCGGCGGCTTGCGTGTGGCTGCGGTCTGCCAAGCCAGCCTGCGCTATGGCTTGCTCAGCGCGTTGGTTGGCGGGCGCAAAAGCGCTGGCTGGGGTTAGCCAGCGCACGGCATGCTGCGCGCGCGACTGGGCCGCCAAGTGCACGTTCTGCCACACCGACAACGGCAAAAAAATATTGGTTTTTTGGTAGCTGCGGCCCAAGCCTGCGCGCGCTATTTTTTCGGGTGCAGCGCCGGTCATATCGCGGCCGCACAGATGCACGCTGCCGCTGGTGGGGGCCAGGTCACCCGACAGCAAATTGGCCAGCGTGGACTTGCCTGCGCCGTTAGGGCCAATCACCGCATGGATGCTGCTGCGGTGCAGGCTGATAGAGAGGTCGTTCACCGCTGCTAAACCACCAAAGCGCTTGGTAAGGTGCTTGGCTACCAGCAAGGCCTCAGTCATGGCGCTGCCCCGGTTTAGTTTGCGCTGTCAGCTTGTCCACCAAGCCTAGCAAGCCGCGTGGTGCAAAAATCACCACCAGCACCATCAGCGTGCCCATCAGCAACTGCCAATGCTTGGTAATGTCTTTAAACCAGTGTAAAAACAACTCAAACGCAAACGCACCCACAATAGCGCCGGCAAAGTTGCCCATGCCGCCCAGTATCACCATCATGATGGCATGTGCGCTGCTATGAAAACCCATCAGCTCCGGGTTGATATAGCCGGTTTGTACGCCCCATAAATAACCCGCCACGCCTGCCAAAGCGCCCGCCAAAGTAAATGCTGCCAGCTTGTAGCCCAGGGTGTAGTAGCCCATGGCGCGCATGCGGTGTTCGTTCATGCGGATACCGCTGAGTGTGCGGCCAAACGGGCTTTGCAGTAAGCGGCGCAAAAATGCATACACCACCAGCATGCAGGCAAATACCGCATAGTACAGACTGCGTTTGTTGTCTAAATTGAGCAGCTCAAGGCTGCCCATAAGCACGGTGGGCTTGAGGTTGATGTACAGTCCGTCCGACCCGCCCAGTGCTTTGTTGTCAAAAAACGCAAAGAACACCATTTGCGCAAACGCCATGGTAACCATGATGAAATAAATACCGTGTGTGCGCACCACTAAAAAACCAATCACCGTCGCCGCCAAGGCTGACGCGCCCACCGCCAATGGCAAGCTCCACCACAGGCTGGCCCCACTGTCTGCGGGTGACACAAAGGCCAGCACATAGCCCGCTATGCCAAAGTAAGCCGCATGGCCGAGCGAGACCAAACCCGTTACGCCTTGCAGCACGTCCAGGCTCATGGCAAACAGCGCCATGATCATCATGCGGGTGACCAAGCCGATGTAAAAGTCGCTGCCCACAAACGGAAACACCGCCAGTGCTACAGCAGCCAAGCCCAGCGCTAGCTGCAAGCTGCGCGGCAGTTGCTCTAGGTTGTTGTGCACTGCGCTCATGCGGGAACTTTCATTGTTTAAACAAGCCTTCCGGTTTAAACAACAGCACCAGCGCCATTAGCACATACACCAGCATGCTGGCCACCGAGGGAAACAGCACCTTGCCAAAGGTGTCTACCAGCCCTACCAGCAGCGCCGCCACCAAGGCCCCGCGGACCGAGCCAATGCCGCCTATCACCACCACCACAAAGCACATGATCAGCACGCTAGAGCCCATGTTGGGGTAGACAGATGCAATCGGCGAGGCAATCATGCCCGCGATAGCTGCCAGCGCTACGCCCAGCGCAAACACAATCATTTGGATCAGCTTGACGTTCACGCCCAAAGACTCGGCCATGTCCTGGTTAAAAGCACCCGCGCGGATCTTCATGCCCAGCTTGGTTTTGGAGATCAGCAGGTACAAAGCCAAAGCCAGCGCAATGCACAGGCCGCTCATGAACAGGCGGTACACCGGGTACGAGAGGTTGTCGGTCAGTGCAATAGACGCAGACAAAGCCTCGGGTATGGTTACGCCGTGCACATCGTCGCCCCACAAGATGGAGCGGGTCTCCTCAAAGATGTAGATCAGGCCAAAGGTCAACAGCACCTGGTCAAGGTGGCTGCGTTGGTAGAAGTGGCGAAACAGCAGGCGCTCCAAGGCCAAGCCAAACAGCACTGACAGCACCACACCCAAGACGATGGCCAGCGTCAAACTGCCTGTCAGGGTGGACAGCCACCATGCCAGGTAAGCGCCCAGCATGTAAAAGCTACCATGCGCCAGATTGACAACGCCCATGATGCCGAAGATCAAGGTAAGGCCGGCCGCCAGCATGAACAGCAGCAAGCCGTACTGCACGCTGTTGAGCAATTGGATTAAAAAACTGGCCAGGCTCATAGGGGTTTTATTGGGCTAATGGGGCTTCGCATGCGCTGGCTCTGGTTTTTGGTTCGGGTTCTTTTTAGGCTTTTTGCGCGATGTTGCGCAGGCGGAAACGTTGAATTTTACCTGTAGCGGTTTTGGGCAGCTCGTCAATAAATTCTATAGAGCGCGGGTACTTGTACGGAGCTAGCCTGTCTTTGACAAAATTTTTCAAAGTGGCCTCATCGACCAGCTGGCCCTGTTTGAGCACCACATAGGCTTTGGTTTTGGTCAGGCCGTCTACGTCTTCTTTGCCAATGACCGCACACTCTAGCACGGCGGGGTGCTGCGCCAAGGTGGCCTCTACTTCAAAGGGCGACACATAGATACCGCTGACTTTGAGCATGTCGTCGCCACGGCCGGAGTAGGTGTAGCTGCCATCGGTATTGCGCACATATTTATCGCCACTGTGGGTCCATGCGCCTTGAAAGGTAGCGCGCGATTTTTCGCGGTTGCCCCAGTACATTACGGCGGCGCTGGGGCCCTGCACATACAGGTCGCCCGGCTCGCCGTCAGCCACGGCCTGGCCGTCGTCGCCGCGCAGCTCTATGGTGTAGCCGGGCACCGGCCAGCCTGTGGTGCCGTAGCGTACTTTGCCGGGTTGGTTGGACAGGTAAATGTGCAGCATCTCGGTGGAACCAATGCCGTCAATAATTTCTACCCCAAAGTGCGCGGTAAACCGCTCGCCCAGCTCTTTGGGCAGCGCCTCGCCAGCTGACGAGGCCATACGCAAACCAACAGCATCTTTAGCAGGCAGATTGGGCGCGGCCAGCATGCCTGCAAAGCCGGTGGGCGCACCAAAGAAAATGCTGGGTTTAAGCTCACCTACAAGGCCCAACCAGCGCTTAAATACTGCGTCTGGCGTAGGCCGCTCGGCCATCAAAATAGTGGTGGCACCCACGCTTAAGGGGAAGGTCAGGGCATTGCCCAGGCCGTAGGCAAAAAACAGCTTGGCTGCAGAAAAACACACATCTTGCTCGCGCAGGCCCAGCAGCGCTGTGCCATACAGCTGCGCCGTCCAGTAGGGGTTGCCGTGGCTGTGCAAGGTGCCTTTGGGTTTACCTGTGGAGCCGGAGGAATACAGCCAAAAGCCTGGGTCATCAGGGCTGGTGGGCGCGGCGCTGGCAAGGGGGGCGTGCTGGGCTAGCAGGCTGTCCATGGCCAGCATGCTTTCGGGCAAAGCCGCTGTGGGGCGCGAGACGATCACGTTTTTGACCTCATGCCCGCCCAAGGCCATTGCACTGTGCAAAGCGGGGAGCAGGGCATTTGATACCAATGCCGCTTGCGCGCGGCTGTGCTGCAGCATGTAAGCGTAGTCTTCTGCAGTTAGCAAGGTGTTAACCGCCACCGGCACGATGCCTGCGTACAGCGCGCCTAAAAACGCCACGGGCCAGTCGTTACAGTCGTGCATCAGCAGCAGTACGCGCTCCTCACGGCGCAGGCCCAGGGCCAGCAAGGCGGCGGCTGTGCTGCGTACGCGCTGGTCTAGGCTGCCATAGCTGAGGCTGCCTTGGTCGTCAATGTAGGCGGTTTTGGCTGCGCGCTGCTGGTTAAGTGCCAGCAGGTGCTGGGCAAAATTAAACTGCGCGCTGGGCGGGGCAAAGCTGGGTACTTGGGAGGAAGCAGAGGGGCTAGTCAAAGGTGTCTCCTGAAGGGGTGCAACCTGCCCATCGCAGTGGGCCTATTGGGTTGCCAAACTATAGAGCGCTCGGGTTGTTAGATGGGGACTGGTCAAAGAGGGTTAAGCTTGCATCTTTGCCCAATGTGAAGTATTGTGCACTTATTAAAGATAATCGAATCTAGAAATGAAGTCAAGCACTATATTGCATAAATCAGCTATAGCCAAAGCAAGCAAGCCGCCCCCAAAGGGGCTGGCAGGCGCGCAAGCCGTGGCCCCCAACGAGGCCGCTGCACCAGAGCCGCACCTTTATTTGGTTGCCTTAGGCCAGCGCATGGCGGCTTTGCGTGCCCGCCGCGGCATGACCCGCAAGGCTGTGGCGCTGGCGGCAGGTGTATCAGAGCGGCATTTGGCCAATATGGAGTATGGCGTAGGCAATGCCTCGGTCTTGGTGCTGCTGCAAGTCTCAGGCGCGTTGCAATGTGCAGTCAGCGAGCTGATTGGCGACATCACTACCTCGTCGCCCGAATGGCTGATGATCCGCGAACTGCTGTCCGCCCAAGACGACAACGCCTTGCAGCGCGTGCGCGTTGCGCTGGGTGACATGCTGGGCACTGCCCAGGCGGGCGACGGCTCGGCCAGCAAGCGCATTGCCTTGATTGGCCTGCGCGGTGCGGGCAAATCTACGCTAGGTGCCATGCTGGCGCACGACTTGGGCTACCCCTTTGTAGAGCTGAGCCGCGAGGTTGAAAAACTCGCAGGTGGCAGTGTGGCCGAAATACAGGCTCTGTACGGTGCCAACGCCTACCGCAGGTACGAGCGGCGCGCACTGCAAGAGCTGGTTAAAACCTACCCAGAGGTGGTTATTGCCACCCCCGGCGGCTTGGTGTCGGAGGCGGCTACATTCACCCAGCTGCTGTCCCAGTGCACCACCGTGTGGCTGCAGGCCAACCCGCAAGACCACCTGCAGCGTGTGGCAGCGCAGGGCGACTTGCGCCCTATGGCCGCCAGTAAAGAAGCTATGCAAGACCTCAAAGGTATTTTGGCCGGGCGCGCGGCTTTTTACTCCAAAGCGCAATTGCATATCGACACCAGCGCGCAAAGTTTGGAGGCTACTTTTTCAACCCTGCGGCTGCTGGTGCGGCAAAAACTGCAGTTGCCAGATTGATATGGTTTATTGCTACAAAGCGCATTTTTATGGCCAAATAGCCCTATCGCCCAAGGAAATACTGCATGAGCAGCTATTAAATTAGTAGTAGACAGCTGGCTACCTGTCGCTTGAGGCTTATGCCCCAGGGCTTAGGGCTTAGGGGGTGAATCTCTCAAAACTTCGTGCATCAGCGCGCGTACTTTGCCTAGCAGCGCAGCTTCGGTGCGCGAGGCAATGGTTACCAAGCCAAAGCGCGCTTGGGCGTTCAAAGGCGGCACGACGGGCAGCTCTACCAAATCGGGTGCCGAGGCGCGAATGGCCAGCACGATGGCATCGCTTTTGCGCGCCACATCCAGCAGGCTGGAAATTTCTTCAGAGCGCAGGTTAACCAGTTTGTCGGGATGCGCCTGTGGGCCAAACCGCTCCATCAAAATGCGCGCTACTTCATCGCTTAAAGGGGTAGAAGCTATGGGGTAGCGCTGCACCATGGCAAATGGCACGCTGGTTTTTTTGGCTAAGGGGTGGCCTGGTCGGCACATGAAAGCACCGGTCATTTCATGGATGGCTTCAACCTTCAAATCAACCGAAGGCTGCAGAGAGCGAACGTCTAAAATTAGCGCGTCTAACAAACGTTCGCGCAGGGCTTGTACCAACAGCACGGTGCTACCGCGCGAAATATCACAATGGGCATTGGGGTGCTGGGTTGCCATCAGCATCAGCATGGGGGTCATCAGCATGGCACCCGGCCCAGAACCCATGCCGATGCGAAATTGGCCAATGTCACCTTTTTGCAGTTGCGCGCTGGTTTGGCGAAGCTCATTGGCTTCGTCCACCAGTGCGCGTGCACGTAAAACGATGTGCATGCCAAAAGCAGTCATTTCGTTTTTCCGCCCCACACGGTCGAACAATGGCTGGCCTAGCTCGTTCTCCAGCGCTTTGATACTGCGGCTTAAAGCAGGTTGCGTGAGATGGAGTTTGATGGCAGATTGACTGAACGAGCCGGTGGCTGCCAATTCAATCAAATGTCTGAGTTGCACCAGTGTCAAGGCCGCTCCTATTCATGCATGAAAGTTATGCTGTAGTAGCTAAAAATGCATTAGACATTATACAAAACTCACCCATAGAATGTATGCACCATAACTACTTTGAGGTTGCAACATGTTAAAAAATCCTAAGCGCTGGACCGCTTTTTTAAGCGGTTTACTGTTTGCTGGTGCTGCGTGCGCCCAAACCTACCCCAGCAAACCCGTCACCTTGATGGTGCCTTACCCCGCTGGCGGCCTGTCGGATGTCATTGCCCGCACTGTCAACACCACCTTGGCCAAAAACTTTGGCCAACCCGTCCTGGTTGAAAATTTGGGCGGCGCCAGCGGCTCCATCGGGGCACAAAAAGTGTTGAATGCGCCGTCCGACGGGCAGATGATTTTTCAAGGTTCCCCCAACGAATTAATTTTGGCACCTTTGGCGATTTCTGCGGTGAAGTACAAGAGCGAAGACTTCCGTTTGGTGCAGATGATTGCAACAGCGCAAATTGGCTTTTTGGCGCGCAAAGAACTGCCTGTTAACAACGTGGATGAGTTCTTGGAATACGCCCGCAAAGAGGCCAGCGCAGGTCGGCCTGTCACTTACGCCAGCGTGGGTCCAGGCTCGTTCTACCACCTGCTGGGCGAACAGTTGTCTAAAGTTACCAACATTCCCATGACGCATGTGCCCTACAAAGGCATTGCACCGGCGATCCAAGATGTGCTGGGCGGCCAAGTTGATATCTTCTTGGCACCTATGGGTAAAGCCAATGTCGAGCTGCAAAAGCAAGGCAAGCTCAAAGTGCTGGCCATGCTCAACAGTGAGCGCTTGGAGCCGATGAAGGACTACCCTGCAATCAGCGAAAGCAAGGCCCTGAAAAGCTTTGCTTTCAATATTTGGACAGGCTATTTTGTTAAAAAAGACACACCTGAACCGGTAGTTCAAGCCATCCACAAAGCCATCACCGACGCCTTGACCGACCCCGCAGTGCGCGCTGGCCTGGAGGCCAACAGCCAGTTGGTGGCCAAGCCCCTGTCATTGCAAGCGATGGACAAAGCCTATGCGGACGGCACTGCGCAGTTTCGCGCGATAGCCAAAACCATTGATTTGCAGCCACAGTAGCATAGCACCGCTGCCATCTGACGTACTTGCAATATGACCTACTTAGGCGATGCACTTACCGAGCGCGTGGGCGAGTTTATCCAGCTCAGGCGCGACATTCACCGCCACCCTGAGTTGGCTTTTGAAGAGCACCGCACTTCTGATCTGGTGGCCACCAAATTAGCGGGCTGGGGCTACACCGTGCACCGCGGCTTGGGCGGCACAGGGGTGGTGGGGGTTATCAAGCGCGGGCAAAGTACCCGCACGCTGGGTATCCGTGCCGATATGGATGCCTTACCAATTCAAGAGGCCACAGGCCTTGCCTGGGCAAGCAGCAAGCCCGGCCTGATGCACGCCTGCGGGCACGACGGCCATACCGCCATGCTGCTGGCGGCGGCTAAAGCCCTTGCGCACAACAGCGCGCCAGGCACCGCGTTTGACGGTACCTTGAATTTAATTTTTCAACCCGCTGAAGAAGGCGGTGGTGGCGCTGTCCGCATGATGGACGATGGCTTGTTTAGCCAGCACCCATGCGACGCAGTGTTTGCCATGCACAACATGCCAGGCGTACCCGCAGGCCATTTTGTGTTCCGTGATGGTGCGGCCATGGCCTCTAGCGACTACGCCACCATCCGTGTGCTTGGCACAGGCGGCCACGGTGCCATGCCGCACCGCGCGGCCGACCCTTTGGTGGCCGCAGCCTCCATCGTGATGGCGCTGCAAACCATCGTCTCACGCAATATCGACCCCTTGCACACCGCCGTGGTAACCGTGGGTGCCCTGCATGCAGGCCAGGCCAACAACGTCATTCCAGCACTGGCAACCTTGGAGCTGAGCGTGCGTGCGCTCGACCCCCAAGTGCGGCTGCTGCTGGAGGAGCGCATCAAGGCGTTGGTACTTGCACAAGCAGCCAGCTTTGGTGTGCAGGCAGAGATCGATTGGCGAAAAGGCTACTGCGTGCTGGTAAACGCACAGCGCGAAACCGACTTTGCGCGGCAAGTGGCGCTTAAATTGGTGGGGCCTGAACGCGTCGTATTGCACGGCCCCGCCGTCACGGGCAGTGAAGACTTCGCCTTCATGCTGGAGAAAATACCCGGCAGCTATTTGTTAATTGGCAACGGTGATGGCGATTCGGCAGGCGCATGCATGGTGCACAACCCCAGCTACGATTTCAACGATGACAACATCGCCATCGGTGCGGCCTACTGGGCGGCACTTGTGCAAGCGTTCTTCGCTTCTTAATGGCGTGCATAAGGCCATTTGCTTAAGATTATGCAATATATTGCAAGTTTGCAAAAAAGTACTTGACACACATTAATTACATGCATTATTATGCATGCAATAGTTTAACGCATTGAACGATACAGTGCGCCTTTAAATCAGGAAGTCCCGCCCATGACCATTCAGAGCCGCGTTGAATACCAAACCCATCCGTCCCAGTACAAGCACTGGAAGCTTAGCTGCGACGGCGCAGTGGCAACGCTAGAGGCTGACTTTGATGAGAACGCGGGCCTGCGCCCCGGCTACAAGCTTAAGCTCAACAGCTACGACTTGGGCGTAGATATTGAGCTGAACGATGCTATCAACCGGATTCGGTTTGAGCACCCGGAGGTGCGCACCGTGGTGCTGACCAGTGCCAAAGAAAAAGTGTTTTGTTCGGGTGCCAATATCTTTATGTTGGGTGTGTCCAGCCACGCATGGAAGGTGAATTTTTGCAAATTTACCAATGAAACTCGCAATGGACTGGAAGATTCGTCCAAGCACAGTGGCCTGAAGTTTTTGGCAGCAGTTAATGGTGCGTGTGCAGGTGGGGGCTACGAGGTAGCGCTGGCTTGCGATGAGATTATTCTGGTAGACGACCGCGCCTCGGCTGTGAGCCTGCCCGAAGTGCCCTTGCTGGGTGTGCTGCCGGGCACCGGTGGTCTCACGCGGGTGACCGACAAGCGCCATGTGCGCCACGACCTGGCGGATATTTTTTGCACCAGCGTTGAGGGCGTGCGTGGCCAAAAAGCCAAAGACTGGCGCTTGGTGGACGATATTGCCAAACCGCAGGTGTTTGCACAAAAGGTGCAAGAGCGCGCCTTGCAACTGGCAGCTCTTAGCGACAGGCCAGCTGATGGCAAAGGCGTGGCACTCACGCCCATTCCTTGCACGGTAGAGGCCGATGCCCTGCGTTACCCGTTTGTCACGGTAGAGATAGACCGCACCAAGCGCACTGCAACTTTCACCGTTAAAGCCCCGCAGGGTGCGCAGCCTAGCGACGTAGCAGGCATTGAAGCTGCAGGTGCTGACTGGTACCCACTGGCATTGGCCCGCCAGCTAGAAGATGCTATTTTGTCCATGCGCACCAACGAGCTGGACGTTGGTTTGTGGCTGATTAAAACCCAAGGCGATGCGGCCGCAGTGATGGCGATGGACGCTACCTTGTTAGCCCACCAAACACACTGGCTGGTGCGCGAAACCATTGGTTTACTGCGCCGTACATTTAGTCGCCTAGATGTGTCATCGCGCAGTCTTTTTGCATTTATCGAATCAGGTTCATGCTTTGCCGGCACCTTTCTAGAGCTCGCGCTGGCCTGTGACCGCATTTACCACCTGGCCCTGCCAGACGACGAAGCTGCTGCACCCAAGGTGAGTGTGGGCGAAGTGAACTTCAGCCTGTACCCCATGGTGACTGAGCAAACCCGCATGCAGCGCCGTTTTTATAACGAGCTACCTGCATTAGATGCCGTGCGCGCGCAGATGGGCGTGGCGCTGGACGCTGATGCTGCATTTGCACTGGGCTTAGCGACATCCAACCCCGACGACATTGACTGGGCTGACGAGGTACGCATTGCCATTGAAGAGCGTGTGGCTATGTCGCCCGACGCACTCACCGGTATGGAAGCTAATTTACGATTTAATGGCCCAGAGAACATGTTTACCCGCGTGTTTGGCCGCTTGACTGCGTGGCAAAACTGGATTTTTCAGCGACCTAACGCTGTGGGTGAAAAAGGCGCACTCAAGGTGTATGGAAAAGGCGAGAAAACCGCCTTTGACTGGAACCGCGTTTAACACGTAGTTTAAAGAACATAAGTTGTGCAGCACCATAGCGGTGGGGTGCTGCAACCGAATAACTTATCCACTTAGCATTTTGAATTCACGGAGATCACTATGTCGAGCGTTAATTACAGCGAAAAAATCCCCAACAACGTTAACCTGGGTGAAGACCGCACACTGCAGCGTGCGCTAGAGCAGTGGCAGCCCAACTTTATCAACTGGTGGGACGACATTGGCCCCGAGGGTGCCACAGACAGCGAAGTGTACCTGCGCACCGCCGTCAGCGTAGACCCGGCAGGCTGGGCACAGTTTGGCCATGTGAAGATGCGCGACTACCGCTGGGGTATTTTCTTGAACCAAGGCGAGCAAGACCGCAAAATTCAATTTGGTGACCACAAAGGTGAAAAAGTTTGGCAAGACGTGCCTGGCGAATACCGCGCCAACCTGCGCCGCATCATCGTCACCCAAGGCGATACCGAGCCTGCGTCTGTTGAACAACAACGCCACCTGGGCCTGACAGCGCCCAGCATGTACGACCTGCGCAACCTGTACCAAATCAACGTGGAAGAAGGCCGCCACCTGTGGGCCATGGTGTACCTGCTGCACAAACACTTTGGCCGTGATGGCCGCGAAGAAGCCGACGCACTGCTAGTGCGCCGCAGCGGGGATGAGAACAACCCACGCATCTTGGGTGCGTTTAACGAAGCCACGCCCGATTGGCTGAGCTTCTTTATGTTCACTTACTTCACCGACCGCGATGGTAAGTTTCAGTTGGCCGCGCTGGCCGAAAGCGCGTTTGACCCACTGGCTCGCACCACCAAGTTCATGCTGACCGAAGAGGCGCACCACATGTTTGTGGGCGAAAGCGGTATCTCCCGCGTTATCCAGCGCACCGCGCAGGTGATGAATGAGCTGAAAACCGACGACGTAAGCAAGCTGCGCGCCGCAGGTGTGATTGACCTGCCTACCGTGCAGCGTTACATCAATTTCCACTACAGCGTGACGATTGATTTGTTTGGTGCCGACGAGTCCAGCAACGCCGCCACCTTCTACAACACAGGCCTCAAAGGCCGCTACGAAGAAGGCAAGCGTGATGATGACCATTCCCTCAAAGGTCAAACCTACAAGGTGCTGGAACAGCGCAACGGTGAGCTGCACGAGAAAGAAGTGCCCATGCTTAACGCGCTCAACGAAGTGCTGCGTGACGACTACATCAAAGACTCTGTGGCCGGTGTAGAGCGCTGGAACAAAGTGCTTGCCAAAGCAGGTGTGGCCACCCGTTTGAGCGTGCCGCACAAGGCATTTCACCGCAACATTGGCGCGCTGTCCGGAGTGAAGGTATCGCCCGAGGGCCGTATCATGTCGGACGCAGAATGGCTGGCCAACGAAGGCAAGTGGTTACCTACGCGCGAAGACCGTGCTTACGTGGCCAGCCTGATGGGCCGGGTGGTGGAAGTGGGCAAGTACGCCAACTGGATTGCACCACCTGCTATTGGCATTAACCGTCAAGCGCCTGACTTTGAGTACATACGCTTTAATTGATCGCTCTGTTACTGATGGCCTGCGTGGTTGTGTTCCAAAAGGACTGGGCAAGTCTTGTACGGGATCAGGTCAGCGGTGCGCTTAGCTCCGCGGCTGTCCTCCGTTGCGGCCTAGGGCCGCTGCCTCCCCCTTTATGCCGCTGCGCTAAGCGCACCACTGACCTGATCTTGGAGGTTTGGCGGGTTTTCAACCGATGCGCGCCGACCATGCTAGGTACAGGCAATGCGACAAGCATACGACCGTTGCGTGCCCACCAGGTTCGCTGCCCCGGCGCTTGGGGTGAGTGGCGTAGCGGCATAAAGGAGGAGGCAGCGGCCCTAGGCCGCAACGGGGGACAGCCGCGTAGCCAATCACCCCAAGTGCCGGGGCGTAGAAGTGCCAAGCCGTCCAAACGCACCAATGCAACAGTACAGTGAACTCCAAAGCACCCTATAAAATCCCGACCATGACTACCACCATCGCCATCAAGCAGCACCTGATCGACCCGGTCATTTGCATTCGTTGCAACACCTGCGAGTCGATCTGCCCGGTCAAAGCCATCACACATGACGACATGAACTATGTCGTGGATGCCGATATTTGCAACTCGTGCATGGCCTGCATTTCGCCATGCCCCACTGGCTCGATTGACAACTGGCGCACGATGCCCAAACTCAAGGCCTACACGCCGGCTGAGCAGTTGACTTGGGAGGACTTGCCCGAAGAGTGGAGTGCTGACCAGCTCGCTGAAGCGGGTGTATCAGAGCTTGACGATGCAGCGGCTGGCGTAGCTGCGCCCACCAGCGCTGGCTTGAATGCCAATGGCGACGTGATCGTGGTGCCATCTGCCCACGGCTCCACTACTGCGCCCCTGTCTGCTGAGAAGCCGGTCACCAATTTGCACGGCCCTAAAAACCCCATCACCGCCACCGTGGCAGGCAATGTGCGCGTGACAGCGGTGGGCAAAGACTACGACACCCACCATATCGTGCTGGACTTTGCAGGCCTGCCTTTCCCCGTGCTTGAAGGCCAGTCCATTGGCGTGGTGCCCCCGGGCACGGACGCTAACGGCAAGCCGCACCATGCGCGCATGTACTCTATTGCCAGCCCACGCAATGGCGAGCGGCCAGGCTACAACAACCTGTCGCTCACCATCAAGCGCGTGCTAGAAGACCACCAAGGCCAACCGGTGCGCGGTGTGGCATCTAACTTTATGTGCGATGTGAAGGTGGGCGACACGGTGCAAGTCATTGGCCCGTTTGGCAGCAGCTTTTTAATGCCCAACTTGGCGCATTCCAACTTGTTGATGATTTGCACCGGTACCGGCAGCGCCCCCATGCGCGCCATGACCGAGTGGCGGCGCAGGCAGCGCCAGCTAGGCAAACCTGGCGGCGGCAAGCTGATGCTGTTTTTTGGAGCCCGCACGCAGGAAGAGCTGCCGTACTTTGGCCCGCTGCAAAGCCTGCCCAAAGACTTTATCGACACCAACTTTGCCTTCTCACGCACGCCAGGCCAGCTAAAGCGCTACGTGCAAGACGTATTGCGCGAGCGCGCGGCTGACGTAGGCCCGCTACTGGCTGATGCCAACACCTACATTTATGTGTGCGGCCTTAAAAGCATGGAAGAGGGTGTACTGCTGGCGCTGTGCGATGTGGCTGAGCAAGCTGGCCTGCTTTGGGACACACTAGGCGCAACACTGAAAAAAGAAGGCCGCTTACACCTGGAGACTTACTGATCTCTGTGTGAGAAGTTTCTAAAAACAGGGGCTTTTTGAAATACTGTGAAAAAATAAATTTGGTTTGGAAGATCAGGCATTGAGCGCAGGGTGATGACCCGCCACGGTGCAGGTGGTGTCGCAATTGTCGTGGAACGGCTACAACGCTGGAAACTCGGTGCCTGCACGGGCAGTCTAGCGCCCACCACACTGGCAAGATCAGGTCGGCGGCGCTACTTCAGCGTAGCGGCATCAAGGAGGAGTTGTTGGCCCTAGGCCAACACGGGGGACAGTCGCGTAGCTGAAGTAGCGCCGCCGACCTGATCCTGTACAAAAGCCAAGCTCAGCTAGAACAGGGTTGAATTAGGCATGCACTTATTTGCGCGCAGCCAATAGCAAGCAGCCCATGGCCGCAAACAAGCTGCCCGAAACACGGTTGAACACCCGCGCACGGCCTGCTTGGCGCAGCCAAGGTGCAATACGTGCTGCAAACAAAGTGCACAGGCTTAGCGTAGTGAACTCAAAGGCTACAAACGTCAACGCCAAAATAGCAAATTGCGGTGCCCAAGCTTGCGATGCATCCACAAACTGCGGAAAGAACGCTGCAAAAAACAGCAAAGCCTTAGGGTTGCTGCCCCCCACCAACAGGCCTTGCAGATACAGCTTGCGCATTGACATGCCTGAAGACGCGCCGCCAAGATCAGACGTTGCAGGCATGTCAAAACTGCTCACGGGGCTGCGAAAGGTTTTGACGCCCAGGTAAATCAAATACGCGCCACCTACCAGTTTCAAAATCCAAAACGCAGTGTCAGATGCCGCCAGCACCGCCCCCAAGCCCAGCGACGACAGCAAAATCATGCCCAGCGCAGCGGTAATGCTGCCGCTGGCAGACGCCATGGCCTTGGGTGCCCCGTGGGCTATGGCATTGGTCATACTCATCAGCATAGTAGGGCCGGGCGTAAGCACCAGCAGAGCAACCGCGGCGAGGTACAGCAAGTAGGTAGATAAAGTCATAATAGCCTGAGCATAAAGCAAAAAATCAATAGTCGAAAAAAAAGGAAGGCAAGCCTCCCTTTTCGCAGCGCACAAGCGACTAGCCCATCTTGCAACCTGCGCCGCTGTCGGCCAGCGCTTTGGCGGCTACGCCAATGACTTTATTTTCTTTGTTTTCTACTTTGCGAATGTAGATGTCTTGCACCGGGTTGTGCGCTTTGCTCATGGTCCACATGCCGCGTGGGCTGTCAATGCGGGCACCTTCCATGGCCGCGTACAGAGCAGCTTTGTTGGCCAAATCGCCTTTTACGGCATTTGCGCCTTGCACCAGCAGCAAGCCGGTGTCGTAGCCTTGCACGGCGTACACATCGGGCTGCGCTTTAAAGCTCTTGGCGTAGGCCAGGCGGAAGGCTTTGTTGCGCGCAGTGTCTAGCGAGTCGCTGTAGTGCATGGTGGTGATAATGCCTTCTGCTGCCGGGCCTGCTGCGTCTAGCACGCCTTCGGTTAAGAAGCCCGAGCCGTACAGCGGGATTTTGTCTTTAAGGCCTGCTGCAGCGTAGTCTTTGATAAATTTAGCCGCCCCGCCGCCCGCCCAAAAGCAGGCCACCGCGTCGGGCTTGAGCGAGGCAATCTCGGTTAAGAAAGCTTGAAACTCCACATTAGGAAACGGCAAACTCATTTCTTTGATGATGGTGCCGCCCGCAGCCAAAAAGCCCTCTTTAAAGCCTTCTAGTGCTTCGTCGCCCGCAGCGTACTTCCAGGTAATCCAAACTGCATTTTTATGGCCTTTGTCCACCATCACTTTGCCCAGGGCGCGCGTGGGCTGGCTGTTGCTAAACGAAGTGCGAAACACATTGGGAGCGCACAGCGCGCGGGTGGCTGCATGCACACCAGCGTTGGGTATCAGGCTGAGCACGCCGCTCTCGCGGGCCACTTTGTGAATGCCCATTTGCACGCCGCTGTGCACCGTGCCCACCAGCACGTCTACCTTGTCGCGCTGCACCAGTTTGGTGGCGTTTTCTACCCCTTTAGACGGGTCAGATTCATCGTCAACTTTAAAGAACTCTACCTCACGGCCACCCAGCTTGCCGCCTTGCTCGGCCAGCGCCATGCGAAAACCGTTTTCAATCGCCACTCCCAGCTGGGCAAACGTGCCGGTGTAAGGCAGCATCAGTCCCACGCGGATTTTGTTGCTTTGTGCACGGGCTATTTCAGGCAGCAAAAGCCCTGTGGATGCAGCGCCCACAATGGCTGCGCTGCGTGTAAGAAGGTGGCGACGGGTGGTCATAGTTAAGGTTCCAGATAAAAATGTTTAAGCGTGAAGTAATTTAGTGCAAACCCTGTGGGGCAGCATTAGCGCTAACCCGATGAAATTACCACAGTGTAGAGCGATTTATACCGGTTTGATGATGGAATTGGCAATCAGGTCGTTGTCAAAAACAACTAAGCGCTGGGCAAAAAGCCATGCACCATCTTGCAGCACAATATCGTCGATATAGCGGCCCACACTCAAAATATGGGGCATGCCATCACGCTGGGTGCGCACCACCAGGTAGCTAGACTCGCTGCGCACGGCACTGCCGCTTAGCGTTGTGAGCATGGGGGCGCTGCACACATGGCACTGGTAGTAGGGCTGGTGGTAGATAGTGCCAGAGACCGCAACCACCCGGTCGCGCAGCATGCCTTGGCTGGTCAGGTGCATCACCGACAGCGGCAGGCCTGCGTCGAAGTTTTCACGCGACTGCAGCTGGTAGCAGCCTTGCGCCGTAAACAGGTCGGGCCAGGCAGACAGGTCGTTGCTGTCTAAAATTTGGGCACAGCGCTGTTGCATCGCTGTGATGGCTTGAACGGTATTAAAATCCATAAACTATAGTATTGATAGCTGCTCATGCAGCATTTCCTTGGGTCAAAAGGCTAAAAGGCTCTAAAAAAAGGAGTTGCTGCATGGCTACACACCCATCTGGTTGCGCCAGTAGCCGTACATGCCGCGTATGAGTGTTTCGGTCACGTTGTGGGGGGTGTTGTGCACTCCTGTGCCGTCTTGCTCGCTAATGGTGCGCGCTTGTGGATGGGCCGCAAAGGCTTGCTGCACAAATTCAATCACTTCGCCATCATCGGCGCTGACAAAACCCGCTGGGCCAAACAAATTGGCTTGGCGCAAGCGCCGCTGGGTCATCTCATCGGTGTCGTCTTCAAAGCCAAAGTGCGTCCAAACAAAGTCAAACACACCGGGCTCTACGGGCTGAATATGCCGTGTCGACAAAGAGTTGACCTGCTGCTGAATGACCAAGCTGGGGAATAAGGTCATCATCACCACGGTGGGCGTACTGTTTGCACCAGAGGGCTTGTTCAAACAAGGCGCACCCGCTGTGCTCCACCAAGCCTCGGGCACTATATCTAGCAGGGTTGCATCGTGCAGCTGCATGCCTTCTTTAAAGCTGGTCACGCCTTGCGTGGCCGCACCCGCAACGCCTTCGTTGCGCTGCGAAATCATGCAGGCGTGGCGGTGCTGTGCATCCATCACCATTTGGCTTTTTTGGTCGGCGCGCCACAAACCAAAAGTGACAAACCAGGTGTGCAACAGGCCGGGGTGGTAAGGGTCTTTGATGTTTTCTTGCATCAGCTTCCAGTTGGCCGGAATGCGCTGGCGGTTAATGCCCAGCAGCTTGAGCGGCTTGTGGAAGACGCGGTCAAAGTAGTGCAGCACGTCAGGGCCCAGGTAGTCTTCAAAGCTCTCCACACTGTGGTCAAACGATGCAAACACCACGCCGCCGCGCCGCGCAACTTTGAGCTTGGTGAGGCCGTGGTCGCACAATTTGAAGTCTTCTCCCATGCCGCCTTGCTTGGTTTTGCTGCCGTCCTCCTGCGCCTGCAGTATGCCGTTGCGCAGTGGCAAGCCAGCCAGATCGCCGCTTAGCCTGTAAGTCCATTGGTGGTAAGGGCAGACAAAATGCCGGGCATGGCCGGTGCGCTCGCGTACAAACTGTGCGCCTCGGTGTGCGCAGCGGTTTTCCACCACATGAACCTGGTCTGGCTGGCCCGGCTCACCCTTTGCGCGCACCATGATGACGCTGCGCTCGCCAATCTGCGTGCGTTTGTAGTCACCCTCATTGGGTATTTCACACTCCAAACCCACGTAGCACCAGTGGCCATGGTAAAAAAACTGTTCCATCTCGCGCGCGTACACCTGGGGGTTGGTGTACACCCAGCCAGGTGCGCGGCTGGTGGGTGCGTCGCCCCAAGCGGGCAGGGCAGTCTCGGGGGGCTGGGCAGGCGTGTTTATGTACATGCAGAGTAGTGTCGGTTAAAGCTAGGGTCTTGCCAAGTAAACACAGTGAAGCTACTTCATTCACGCCGTGAATGACATAATGCATGCACTTGCACAGCCCAAGATGCAGCATTGAGCCTATGAAACCACCCGCTACCGCCCTGCTTGCCACTATCGACATGAACCTGCTGCGCGTGTTAGACGTGCTAATGCAAGAGCGCAAGGTTGCGCCCGCCGCCTTGCGGCTAGGGCTGTCGCAGCCTGCAGTCAGCAATGCACTGGCGCGGCTGCGCACGGCGCTGGGCGACCCGCTGCTAACCCGTTCGCCCCTAGGCATGCAGCCCACAGCCTATGCTTTGGGGGTTCATGCTGCGCTGGGCCCCGCGTTAGTGGCCATTGGGACATCGCTTGAAGCCAAAACCACATTCGACCCGCTGAGCAGCACCTGGGATGCGCGACTGGCCATGACCGATATTGGTGAAATTGTGTTTTTACCGCCTTTGCTGCAGCACCTGCGCCAAGCCGCCCCGGGCCTGACTTTATCTACCGTGCGTGATGCCGCAGGCGGCTTGAACGCCGCCATGGCCGAGGGCGCGGTGGACTTGGCGCTGGGCTGGCTGCCCGACGTACCCCAGGGCTTTTACCAACGCCGCCTGTTCAGCCAGCGCTATGTGTGCCTGATGCGGCGTGACCACCCGCTGGCCCAAGGCAAGTTCACGTTGCGCAAGTTTCTGAGTGCCGAGCACGTGGCTGTAGCCGCCCTAGGCACGGGGCATGCCAAAGCCGATATGCGCTTGCAGGCCCTCAGCAGTGCACCCCTCAGTGCACCCCTCAGCGCATCCCCACAGGCGCGTAGCAACACGCGCCCCAAAGCACCCAGCAAGGCGCGCGCACTGCAGCGCAAGGTGGTCGTGCAGGTGCCCCATTTTTTAAGTGTGCCCTACTTGTTGGCCACGTCAGATTTGATTGCCACTGTGCCCCAGCGGCTGGCACAGCAGGCCTGCGCCCACTTTGGGCTGGTCGCGCTAAAGCACCCCGTGGCAGTGCCAGAGTTTCAGGTCAGCATGTTTTGGCACAAGCGGGTACACCAAGATGCAGCCTGCCAGTGGCTGCGTGCATGGTTGGCCAGGTCGATTGTTTAGTGGCTTGCACCATCGGCCTGCACCAACCGCTAAGCCAATAATGGCCAAGGCTTAAACCAGATGCACATGCAGCAGCGCATTGCGTGTGGTGGCGCTTTGCAGTTGTGCGGCCCACCACGCCAGTGCTTTGCCTATCTGCCCCTCGTGCGCGGGCGCGCGCCAGCCGTAGCTGAGCTTGGCGCTGCGGTTGGCGCGCGGTGTGCGCTTTACCACCAAACGGCCCGTGTCAATATAAGGCTGCGCCATGCACTGCGGCAAAAAACCGCAGCCCAGGCCGCGCAGTTGCGCCTCCAGTTTACTTTGCATGTCGTCCACCGTCAGCACGCGTTGGCCCGGCAGCAGGCCTACGGTAATGGTGGGGCCACGCCGGGCGCTGTCGGCTACGGCCACAGCACGGTGCAGGGCAATAGACTCGTTTTTAAGCGGCTCTTGCAAGGCCGCCAGTGGGTGGTGCGGCGCTACAGCAAATACAAACGGCACGTCGCCCAGCGGCTTGCTAATAATGTGCGCACTTTGGTTGGGCTGCTCAACGCTGCCAATGGCCAGGTCGGCCAGGCCGCTTTCTACCGCCTCCCATGCGCCCGACAAGTTTTCGTTGCGAATTTTCAGCTGTGTGGGCGGGTTTAAGGCAAAGAATTTTTCTACCAGCTCCATCACGGTGCGCTGCGAAATCAGGCCACCCACGGCAATGGTAAATTGCGGCTCCCAGCCGGTAGCCACGCGTTTGACGCGCTGCGCCACGGCATCCAGCTCGTTCAAAATACGCCCAGCTTCGCGTAACAGCTCGTGGCCTGCGTCAGTCAGTTGGGCTTTGCGGGCGCTGCGGTCAAACAGCAGCACGTCCAGCCCGTCTTCAATTTGCCGCACACGGTAGGTCAGGGCGCTGGGCACCAGGCCCAGTTTGCGTGCCGCTGCTGCCAGAGAGCCTTCTTGGGCTACGGCCTGCAGCATGCGCAGCGCGTCAGGGGTAATCAGGTCGGCAGCTTGCATGGTGAGGTGGCTTTAAGTTTCGTTCATTCAAAAAATATGTATCTAATCGACAAAAATAGGCAATTGATTTGATGGTACTTTGATTCTACATTCAGGTCTGTGTGAAAACAGTTCTGTCACAAGCGGGCGGGACAATATAGGTAGAAAGGTACTGGCATGTTAACCCTGCGCAAATCGCAAGACCGTGGCTATGCAGACCACGGCTGGCTTAAAAGCCACCATTCTTTCAGCTTTGCTGGCTACCACGATGCGGCCCATATGGGCTGGGGTAACCTGCGTGTCATCAACGAAGACCGTATTGCGCCCGGCACAGGTTTTGGTACGCATGGCCACAAAGACATGGAGATCATTTCCTATGTTTTAAGCGGCTCCATCGGCCACAAAGACAACGCAGGCAACGCAGCCAGCATACCGCCGGGTGACGTGCAGCGCATGAGCGCAGGCAAGGGCATTGCGCACAGCGAGTTTAACCATGCCCCCCAAGATGAAACGCATTTCTTTCAAATTTGGATAGAGCCCAACGTGCACGGTATTGACCCCGGCTACGAGCAAAAATCCTTTGCCACAACCGACAAGCGCGGCGCACTGCGCTTGGTGGCCAGCAACGATGGTGCGCAAGGCAGTGTCACCATCCACGCCGATGCCAAAATGTACGCAGGTCTGTTTGATGGTGCGGAGCATGCACAGATCGCCCTGAACCCTGCGCGCAAGGCCTATGTGCACCTGGTGCGCGGTGCGCTAACTGTCAACGGCCAAGCGCTGCAGGGTGGCGACGCGGCCAAGCTGGAAGGTGAAAGCGAGCTGAAGATCACCCACGGCCAAGATGCCGAGGTCATTGTGTTCGATTTGGCAGCTTAAGAGGTGATTACCATGTGCGGATCAGAGCTTCAATCCATCAAGGGAATCAAGGCTGTTTTGCCCGAGGCCGAAGGTGGCTTTATCAACCGTGACAGTCTGGGTGACCGCAGCAAAGCTGAACCTGTGGCTTTTCACATCAACCACGCTGACATGCCGGTGGTGCAGGCCCCAGGCGGCAGCGTGCGCGTGGTGGCAGGTAGCTTTGATGGCCAATCGTCGCCGATTACGCAGGATGCGCGCTGGCTTACCAAGGTCAACATGCTGGACATCACGCTGCAGCCTGGTGCCAGCGTTAACATTCCTGTCAAAGCCGGTGACAATGCCTTTTTTATCCTGTATTCAGGGTCTTTTAGGGCTCTAGCCCAAGAAAATAATGCACGGGCAGCTATTATTTTTGAAGCAGACGGTACTGTAGCCCAAGTGCAAGCCGGTAGCCAAACCCTGCGCGGCGTGTTCTTCAGTGGCACACCGATCAACGAACCGATGTTCCCTAAAGGCCCCTTCATGGGCAATACCGCGCACGACGTGGCAGAGTATGCGGCACGCTTTCAACGTGGCGATATGGGCGCTTTGTCCAAGTCGTTTTAGATTGCAACCCGCGGTGCAGCAAATTATTTCTCTAGCGGCGCAGTTGCATTTAGCAGCTGCGCCATTCCCCCCGCCAAATGAAAGGACACCATGTCATGGCAAAAGTAGCAGTCGTTTACCACTCAGGTTATGGGCACACCCAGCGTGTAGCAGAGTTTGTGGCCAAAGGCGCAGCCGCAGAGCTGGTTACCATTGACGCGAACGGTGACCTCACCGAAGCCCAGTGGGCCACCCTGGACGGCGCCGATGCCATAGTGATGGGCTCGCCCACGTACATGGGCATGGCCAGCTGGCAGTTTAAAAAGTTTGCCGATGCCACCAGTAAAAAGTGGTTTACCAGCGCCTGGAAGGACAAAATCGCAGGTGGCTTTACCTGTTCTGCCAGCCCCAGCGGCGATAAACTGTCGACTTTGCAGTACTTCATTACCCTGTCGATGCAGCAAGGCATGATTTGGGTAGGCCAACCCGCCTTGAACGACGGCACCATCAACCGCATTGGTTCAAACAGCGGTGTCATGGCGCAGTGCGGCCCTACCGACTCTGCCGACAAAATTCCGCAGGGCGACCTGGACACCGCGCAGGCTTATGGCCAGCGTGTGGCCCAAGTGGCTGCCAAGTTGCGCGGTTAAACTATTTAGCCAAGTACCCGGTAATGGCTATGTCATCTACCCAACCCACCGCACCATCGCTGGGCTACAGCACCACCGCTATAGCCTTGCACTGGCTGTTGGCCGCAATGATTGTGGGCAGTTTGGGTGTGGGTTGGTACATGGTGGAGCTGCCCATGTCGGTGCAGCGGCTTAAGCTGTACAACTGGCATAAGTGGGCAGGCATTACTATTTTGACGTTGTCGGCTGCGCGGCTGCTGTGGCGCTTGGCGCACCCTGCACCTGCGTTGCCCACCAGCATGCCTGCATGGCAGCGCATGGCCTCCCACGCCTCACATGGCGCTTTGTACCTGTTGTTTTTTGCTATTCCGTTGCTCGGCTGGGCCTACAGCTCAGCAGCGGGGTTTCCTATTGTGTGGTTTGGCGTGCTGCCGCTGCCCGACTGGGTACCGCGCAGCCGCGCGCTGGCCGAAAGCCTCAAGCCTTGGCACGGCTGGGTTGCCTACACGCTGGCGGCCATCGTCGCCGTGCACGTGGCGGCAGCCCTGAAGCATTACTTTGTTGACAAAGATCACATTTTGCAACGCATGCTGCCTTGGCTGAAAAGATAATTTGTAAATGGAGTTTTGTATGCACCCTCAATTTAGTTTGCGTTTAGTTGTAGCCGCCTTGGCTTTGGCATGGACGGCCAGTGCTACAGCCCAAGCTGCAGCGGCGCAAAAGCTGGTGCTTGCGCAAAGCACGGTAGGCTTTGTCAGCCGCCAAATGGGCGTACCCGTGCAAGGCAAGTTCACCCGTTTTGACGTGCAAAGTAGCTTTGACCCTAAAAACCTCGCCACCAGCAAAGTGAGCTTGACGATTGATTTAAGCAGCGCCGACCTGGGCAACGCAGAGACCGAAACCGAGCTTAAAAAACCGGGTTGGTTTGACTCTGCCAAGCGACCGCAAGCAGGCTTTACCTCTACCGCTATCAAGGCGCTGGGTGCTAACAAATTTGAAATTGACGGCCAGCTGTCCATCAAGGGCAATACCCAGCGCGTGCTCATACCAATCAGCTTGGCGCAAAGTGGTGCCAGCACCGAAGCCAACGGCGTTTTTCAAATCAAACGCATTGATTTCAAAATTGGCGAAGGCGACTGGAACGATGTGTCCATTGTCGCTAACGAAGTGCAGGTGAACTTTAAGCTCACGCTCACTGGCCTGGCTAAGCTTTAACTTCACACCTATTCTTTGCTCCATCCCATCCCTGTTGTATCTGTAACTTTAATTGAAGGAAATTAAACCCATGAAACGCACCACCTTGTTAGCCAGTTTATTCGCAGCTGCAGCCCTGTCCGCCGCCGTATCTGGTGCAGCATTTGCCCAAAGCGCCACTTACATGGTGGACCCTACCCACACCTTTGTTACTTGGGAGGCCAAGCACTTTGGTGTCTCCACCAGCCGTGGCCGTTTTGACAAAAAAGCAGGCTCCATTACCTATGACAAAGCTGCCAAAGCCGGCACAGCCGAGATCACCATTGACATGGCATCTATCAGCACCGGCGTAGCGCCGTTTGATGGCCACCTTAAAAGCAACGATTTTTTTGCAGCTGAGCAGTTCCCCCAAGCCAAGTTTGTCGGCTCACAGTTTAAGTTTGACGGCGACAAGCTCAGCGAAGTGGTGGGTGAGCTAACTTTGCGCGGTGTCACTAAGCCAGCCACGCTCAAAGCTACGGGCTTTGGCTGCTATGACCACCCACGGCTTAAGCGCGAAGTGTGCGGTGGCGACTTTGAAACCACCATCGTGCGCAGCCAGTTTGACATGAAATACGGCCTGCCCGGTATTCCAGACAATATCCGTTTGGTGGTTCAAGTTGAAGCGGTCAAGCAGTAATCGACCAGTGCTTATTTGAACGCACACACAAAAAGCCCCTCGGGGCTATTTTTCTTTTTTAATACGGTGTTAGTAAGCCGTTTGGGCTTATCACCCAAAGAAATGCTGCATAAGTAGCTATTATTTTTATAGCAACTACTTATGCCTTTTGTTCACGCCTTTTGTTGCGGCTCGGGCAAGCTTGCGTAGTTTTGCGCAAACTCTGGGTCAATCAACAGGCACAGCGCTGAGATGGCCGGTGCCCACGGGCTTGGCAAACCAAACGGTTTGTTGGCACTGGCCCGCGCGTCGTGCAAAATGGCCAGCATGTCGCTGCGGCTGGTAAGCTGCATAGCCCAGCCAGGGTACATGCGCTGCTCTTGAAAATCACGGTGCAGCAGCTGCACGATGCAGTGGTGGCGTGGGTCGGCTTGCAGTTTGTCCCACAGGCTGCGCACTGCGGCCCTGCGGCCTTCTATCCACTGCACCACCAACAGGTTGTCCACCATCATGAGGCCGGTTACTTCGCTGCGGGCGTTGCTAATTTGCGCTTTCTCTACCAGTGTTTGCATGGCTTGGGGGCTCATAGGCTCTTTGAGTATGCTGCAGTAGGCAAGTTGGTAGTAGCCCGCATTAGGCAGTGCGCGATCGGGGTCGATAAATTGTTGGGTGTGCATGCTGCCTCCTAAGTAGCGGGCCAATCGGCCGCTTTGCCTATGGCGTTGCGCGGTAGCTGCGCGCCATAGGTCATCGAACTAAAGCCTGCGTACCAAGGCAAGGTGTCTAGCGCCCATTGCTCTAGCGCGGTGCGCTGGGCAGCGTCGTCAGGGGCGTGCAGCACCACAAAGGCTTTGAGCTTGGGCTGCTCAGCATTGCCGCTGGGCCGCACTGCGGCTTCTTTGACTGCGCTGTGGCTTTCTAGCTGGGCTTGCACCCACGCGGGAGATACGTTGTGCCCACCAATTTGTACGCTGGCATCGCTGCGGCGCAGCAGCTCAAAGCTGCTGTCGCTAGTCCACTGCAATTCGTCTTGCACCGCCATGGCCTGTAGGGCTCCGCTGGGCAGGTGCAGGTCAATACCGCCCTGCGCGTTGCGGCTGCGGCCAGGGGCTAGCGTGTAGGGCCCAGTGGAGGCGCTGCGGTAGGCTAAGCCTGCGGTTTCGCTGGAGCCATAGATTTGCAGCATGCGTTTTAGCGGGGCTGCAGGTTGTGGGCTGGCTTGCGCTGTTGCCAGGCTGTCATGCACCTGCGCGGGCAGCGGTGCGGTAGACGATACGCCTTGCACACCTGCTGGCCATGTGCGCTGCGACGCTGCCAGCCAAGCCCATTGGTCGGGCACGGCAACCACCACGTCGCCCGGCAGCAGCGCGGGCATGTGGGCGATATCAGCATCTACAGCAGGTACGCCCAGCGCCAGTGGCACCAGCACGCCCCAAATAAAACCGTAAATGTGGTGGGTAGGGCACAGCACGACCACGCGGGTGATGGCGGGGCTGTTAGGCAACGCCGCTGCATCTGCAGGCGTGCTAAGCACCTGCGCCCAAGCGCGTGCCTCGTCCGCCAATAGGTCTTCACGGTGGCGAATATGCTTGCGCACACCGGTGCTGCCCGAGGTGGCAAAAGTAAACTGCGCTGCGCCAGCTTGGCGGGCACGCAGCATTACAGTGGCCCAGTCTGGTGCGCTGCGCTTGGCTAAAAACAAGTCTTCAAAACCTGCATCGTAGGCATTGCACCACAGGGCTGCTGCGGTGGCCAGTTGCATGCGGGCCAGCGAGTCAATGTCCAGCGTATCTGCGGTCCAACTGAGCACGGCTGCTGCAGACGAACCTACCCTTGGCCCCAGCTGGGCTTTGATGCCTGGCATGGCATGCAGTTCGCTGTAGGCCAGGTCGCGGCTCACACGCAGCAGGTCTGCTTGGGTGAGCGTAAAGGCGGGCATGTTAGAACTTCAAAATGTCTTCGATGCGCGACTTGCCTGCGGGCGCTGCTGCGGGCGCAGGCGCAGGTGCGGGTGCCGGGGCCATGGCTGGTGCAGGCGCATACACGGGTGCACTTGCAGGTTTATTTTGCATCGCATTGACCACCTGCTGCGCCGTAGCCTCAGCACTTGCACCTGTGCCTTGCTGGTTCATCAGGGCCACTACCGCGCTGACAATGTCTTGGATAGACGGTGCGTTGTTTGGCGCATTTTTTTGCGGCGCAGTATTGGCTGAAGCCAAATAGTTTTTGCTGTCGTCGTCAAACAAAGGCTCTAAATACGCGGGGCGGGTTTGTGCCATGCCGTCATCGCTGTAGCCTGCCGGAATAATCGGGTCAGCGCTGACTGCGTCATAGACCAAGGGCTTGCTTGACCGCTTGACCAAGATCATTACGTTTTTGCGGCCCAAATGGTCGGGTATGGTTACCATGTGCACTTTGACCTTGGTGGCTTCTTCGCGGTGGTCAAAGGTGTAGTCAAACACGGCGTTGATAAAGCCTTTTTTCACCCCTTCTACAAAACGGCCATAAAAGGCAGCAGTTTTGGTGCACATGGCCACTTCGTCAAAGAAGTTTTTGCCAATCGCCCAGTCGGGGCTCACCCCGGTCAGGTCGCCTTCGGCCATGTTGTATTCTAAAATTTTGCCTGTGGAGTCAAGCTTAACCAAACCAAAGGGCAGGTCGTTTTTGATCGAATCGGGAATGCGCGGCAAAAGCTCGGCCAGGTTAACGCCTTCAAAACTAATATGTTCCATGGTGGTTGCCTAAAAATATGAAAAGGTAAAAAGGAAGCGGTGTTAATGGATGCTGCGTGTCAATATTGCGGAACCGGCGGCATCATGCGGCGTACCAGCACCCACACGTGGGGGCTGGCCAACGGCACACGCGGCTTGGTAATGCGCACCATCATCGGGGTTTCTGGCATTTCGTGAAAAAACACAAACGGGAAAATCTGGTCAAAGCTCATGGCCTTGAGTGCGCCCTTAAAGCGGCCCTGAAACTGCTCACTCATGCCGCACACCGCCAGCTCTAAAAAGAAGCCGGCACCCATTACCTGGCGCGGGTCGCGGTTGGTTAGCTCACCCTCGGTGCGGTTGTATTTGATGATTTTGGCTTTTTCATTGAGCAGCACAGCGCCCAAGGGCAGGTCGTCAAACTCAGCTTGGGGCATGCGGTCCAGGGTTTCCATCACATCGCGCCCGGCAACATGAAAAAACTGCTGGTATTTTTGTAAAAGTTCGGAAGACACTTGAAAGCTCGCTTTACTTGGTAAATTTAAGTACTATTACTAGTATTTAATAACAACTAATTCTAAAGTGCAACAATTCCCTTGGGGAAATATGTTCGCTAAATTTAGCAATAGTTGGCATATTTTGGGCTTAGTGTTGCAATATAACTAACTTTTTGTTACATGGCCGCAGGCTACACTTGGGCTATGGCCCATATTTATATCTATTCGTCCAGCACTGCGGTGCGCGACAAGCCTGCCTTTAAGCGCGGCTTAAAACGCCTACAAAGCTTGGGTCACGAGGTAGAGCTTGATGCCACCGTGCTGGCATCGCATACCCGCTTTGCCGGCGACGATGCCACCCGCATTGCCGCCATCGCCCGTGCAGCCGCCAGTGGCGCGCACATTGCCATGCCTGCACGTGGCGGCTACGGGCTAACCCGCATTTTGTCTGGTATCAACACCAAGGCTATAGCCAAATCCATTGAGCGCGGCACCCAGTGGGTGGGTTTTAGCGACTTTACCGCGCTGCAAGCGGCATTGTGGGTGCGCACCGGTGCCACCAGCTGGGCTGGGCCCGCGGTGTGTTCAGACTTTGGCTGCAGCGACCCGGCCAACCCCGTGCTGGCTGCGGCCACCGAGCCCGACGACATCATGGAGGCCTGCTTTGACGACCTGGTGCAAGGCATAGGCGAGGGCACCGGCTGGCGCATGGCCACCCGTGACGTAGCCGCGCTGGCCAAACCCTTGAACATTGCCTCAGCCACGCTGTGGGGCGGCAACCTGTGCGTGCTAACCGCGCTGCTGGGCACGCCGTATATGCCGCAGATCGACAAAGGCGTGCTGTTTTTGGAAGACGTGGGCGAGCACCCCTACCGCATTGAGCGCAACCTCAGCACCTGGCTGATGGCCGGTATTTTGCAGCGCCAAAAAGCCATCGTGCTGGGCCAATTTACTGGCTACCAGCTAGTGGCCAGCTACGAGCGCGGCTACAGCATGCAAACCGTGGTGGACTGGCTGCGCACACAAACTAAAGTGCCCGTCATCACCGGCCTGCCGTTTGGCCATGTACCTACCAAGGTATGCCTGCCGTTTGGCAAAAAAGTCAGCCTCAATACCGAAGGGCGCGACGCGCTGATGTTCTGGGGCGACTAGGCCCGTTTGTTGAGGCCACGTTTTATTTTGCCGGGTTTAACCCCTTAGCCCGCTGGGCTGCGTTTCAAGTTCTGTGTTTATATTTTTAACCAGGACATTGACCATGCTGCACAGCGCTTTCGCCCAAAAAACCCTACTTGCCGCTGCCTGCAGCCTGTCGCTACTGGCTTGCGGCCGAAGCCCAGAGCCTGCGGCTGATGCAGCCCCAGCCGTTGCCCCAGCCGCTGCCCCAGCCGCTGCCAGAGCCGCTCCCGCACCCGCACCCCAACCGCTGGCTCAGAGCAGAGACCAACTTAGCGGCTTTGCCTCGAGCAAAATGCGTGCAGACAGCATGACCAAAGAAATCAGCGCCGAGCCAGCGCAGGGTGGTGAAGCGGCCTCTGCACAGGCTGCCTCGGCAATACCTGCCTCCGCAATACCTGCCTCGGCCATTGCTAGCACCCCAGCGGCCAGCATCATCGGTGCCCAAGGCCGCAAACTGGTGCTTACCGCCAGCGCCCGCTTCAGCGTAAAAAACACCTATACCTCTGCGCTGGCCATAGAAGATGCCGTGGTAGCCAACGACGGCTACGTAGTGGCCAATAACATCGCCAGCACCACCGTGCAGCACGCCCAGCACAGCCTGGGCGACGGCCAGCTGGTGCGCGTGGCCCAAGTACAAGTTACGGGCGAGTTGGTGGTGCGCGTGCCCAGCCACAAAGCCCAGGCCTTTTTGCGCGACATTGCCAGCCAAATTGAAGCCCTAGAGCAGCGCAACTTTGCCGCCAAAGACGTGCAGTTTGACATGCTGCGCAGCCAGCTGGAAGCCGCACGCAGCCAAGAAACCCAGGCCGAACTAGGCCTGCTGGCACGCCAGCCCGGCTATGTCATTGAAAAAAGCGCCGTGCTAGAGGCTAGAGGCCAAGCCAAAGCCAGCCGCGACGAAGCCCGCATAGCCCAAGCCCAGCTGGCCGACCAAGTAGCCTTTAGCACCATAGCCCTCAGCCTGCACCAGCCCCTGCAAGTGCGCAGCACCCAAGAAGCTGACTTTGAAGCCGCCAGCAACGCACACCGCCCCAGCTTTGCCACCAAGCTGCAGCGCGCACTGGCAGGCGGCTGGCACGGCCTGCTCAGCGTGTGCATTGGCGCAGCAGCGCTGTGGCCGCTGTGGTTGCTGTTGATGGCAGTGGGTGGCGCGGTGGTGGCCTACCGGGCACGCAGAAAAAGCCATCAGCCATCGGCCAGTGGCGTATAGCTTTAAGCAGGCCTTGCCAAGTTTTTTGGCAAGGCTGCTGGGTACCACTGCATTGAAGCTAAATTTGTAAACTGCGCGGTGCACAGAAAAAACACCATGGCAAAAAAACCCTTGAAATTGAACTGCCCAAGACCGATGCCGCTTAGCGCCGCGCATTTAAAAAGCTATCGGTTTTCTTTGACCAACCTCCTGCCGCTGGTTCTGCCTCAGAGGCTGAGTTTGAGCTACCAATGATGATGGTGGAGCGCTGCGAGGCCCAGCACTTCATGGTCAAACCGCCTGATCCTGTGGCTGGGATTTAATTAGGTACAGAACAGCTCGTTTTGAATAACAAGCTTTTGATTCCGGCAGACATGATAACCCCAGCTTATTTAAAATTAAGAAGAGTTAGGCCCTGTGGCCCAAGTAAATTCTGCACAGGCAGCTATTAAATTAGGAATTCCGTTCTTTGATAACCAAGCGCCTTGGCGCTGGTCTTTGCTGGGTGGGCGCGTACCCGCGCTCACCCAGCAAAGACCTCCGGTCAGAGCGCATATCCCAATCGACTAAACTTTAAAAAGGCCATACCATGAATAAATACACGTTCCGGCCAGAGCGCATATCCCAATCGACTAAACTTCGACTGCTCATTGATGGCATAAGCGAGATGTTCCGGTCAGAGCGCATATCCCAATCGACTAAACTGGTATTGCCCAAAGCATCCAGCACCGTCACGTTCCGGTCAGAGCGCATATCCCAATCGACTAAACTTAAGGTCAAAAAAGCGCAGACGGTTGGCTTGTTCCGGTCAGAGCGCATATCCCAATCGACTAAACTAAAACGTGAGCGTGCTTTGCGGCTTGATGAGTTCCGGTCAGAGCGCATATCCCAATCGACTAAACTCAGGAGATATTTGCATGAGCAACGCCACCAGTTCCGGTCAGAGCGCATATCCCAATCGACTAAACTCGCCCAACCCTTTATAGCGCTGAATGTGCAGTTCCGGTCAGAGCGCATATCCCAATCGACTAAACTAATATCTATCATGGAATCTATGGTAAAAGAGTTCCGGTCAGAGCGCATATCCCAATCGACTAAACTTCTTTTTCAGCGAAAACGGAGTGGTCATTAGTTCCGGTCAGAGCGCATATCCCAATCGACTAAACTGCCTGCCTACGACGACGCTAAAGCACATCAGTTCCGGTCAGAGCGCATATCCCAATCGACTAAACTCAACCGCAGCAACATTGCCTCAATCAACATGTTCCGGTCAGAGCGCATATCCCAATCGACTAAACTACCACTCAATGACGTACTCAGCTTCGTATTGTTCCGGTCAGAGCGCATATCCCAATCGACTAAACTCTGAGTTCACTGGATTGCACCTCAGTGGTGGTTCCGGTCAGAGCGCATATCCCAATCGACTAAACTCAACCGCAGCAACATCAGCTCCATCAACATGTTCCGGTCAGAGCGCATATCCCAATCGACTAAACTAAGACCTGCGACAGTTTAAGGGAGTGCACGGTTCCGGTCAGAGCGCATATCCCAATCGACTAAACTTACTATCCGTATCGCAATACACAGGCCGCGGTTCCGGTCAGAGCGCATATCCCAATCGACTAAACTAAGCTATGACGGGTTCGACCCCAGCGCCCAGTTCCGGTCAGAGCGCATATCCCAATCGACTAAACTAAGCCAGCCGCGTGCCCAGCAGCAGCTAGAGTTCCGGTCAGAGCGCATATCCCAATCGACTAAACTCTGCACAAGCAACATCGCCGCTTGAGAACGGTTCCGGTCAGAGCGCATATCCCAATCGACTAAACTTGTGCACCGCTGTCGCGTTAAAGCGCATGGTTCCGGTCAGAGCGCATATCCCAATCGACTAAACTGTCGCCTGCGACTGACCAACAAATACGTGAGTTCCGGTCAGAGCGCATATCCCAATCGACTAAACTCCGCTCAAGATTGCGGATCACCAGCCGCTCGTTCCGGTCAGAGCGCATATCCCAATCGACTAAACTCACGTGGCTGCGCATATGCTTGATCACCAGGTTCCGGTCAGAGCGCATATCCCAATCGACTAAACTACAACGTAATTTGTCAAAGTGCACAAGACGGTTCCGGTCAGAGCGCATATCCCAATCGACTAAACTTCTTCATAAAACCATCCGTCTGCCCGCCAAGTTCCGGTCAGAGCGCATATCCCAATCGACTAAACTTAGCGGCAGCATCGTGCGCCGTCACCCGCAGTTCCGGTCAGAGCGCATATCCCAATCGACTAAACTACGCTGCGCATCTTACCCTCGCCAAGAATAGTTCCGGTCAGAGCGCATATCCCAATCGACTAAACTGCTGATGGTGGTGTTGCCCACTGCCAACGAGTTCCGGTCAGAGCGCATATCCCAATCGACTAAACTCCCTGTCGCAAACGTCCGCCTGTATTTGGAGTTCCGGTCAGAGCGCATATCCCAATCGACTAAACTTGACTATCTTGTGTTAACGTCGGGGTTCCCGTTCCGGTCAGAGCGCATATCCCAATCGACTAAACTTGCCCACAATACGGCCGTGTTTATCCATGTGTTCCGGTCAGAGCGCATATCCCAATCGACTAAACTTTGACAAGGTGTACAAGTACACTACAATAGGGTTCCGGTCAGAGCGCATATCCCAATCGACTAAACTGTAGTACTTTTGTTTGCGGAATAAGGCTATGTTCCGGTCAGAGCGCATATCCCAATCGACTAAACTAAAGGGCGAATTCTATCGTGACGCTTTTACGTTCCGGTCAGAGCGCATATCCCAATCGACTAAACTATTGATTAAATCTATTAGCAAGTGCAGATCGTTCCGGTCAGAGCGCATATCCCAATCGACTAAACTATAAGCCGCAACAGCCGCCAACCAAGAACCGTTCCGGTCAGAGCGCATATCCCAATCGACTAAACTAGGGCTGCGGTAACTTCTTGATTTAAAAAGGAATTACCGCAGTTTGGGTTTAAGAAATTCATGCGAAACTAGAACAAATCGAACTGGTCTGGGGCTTTATTTGCGGGCTGTTTGGACTGCCCGTGGAAAGAAATGATGCGTTCATACTGTTTATCAGTGAACTGCAGCACATTAACTTTACCACCTGTTGGCAAAGCTGACTCGACTCTTTTGCACAGCGTGTCGACCTGTGCTTGGCTGGTGCAAAAGCGCATGTAGACACTGAATTGGCTCATTTCAAAGCCTGCATCTAGCAAGCCGTTGCGAAATTCGGTAGCGGCTTTGCGTTCGGCTTTCTCCACCACCGGCAGGTCAAACATCACTACGATCCACATCAGTCGGTACCCTGAGAGCATGCGGTGTTGTCCATTATGGAGTTGGCCCTTATTCGTCGTTTAAAGCTGCAGCCAGTGCTAGCGGTAAACCGGGCAGGGGCAATTCTAGCTTGTCACGCTCACCTAGGTACACCTGCGCGAGTGATGTGCACAGCTTTTGCAAGCACACCATCACGGGCGTGGCACCCGCCTCGGTTTGCATGTCGTCGTACAGCGTGCGCACCAAGGCGCGCTTGGTCTGGGGGCTAACTTCCTTCTCGCCATTCCGGTGTAGTTGCCACACTTTGAGGTCAATCATCGGGCGAAACGGCTCCATCAGATCGTCTACCAAGCGCATGGCATTGCTATCGTTGCTATGGTGCAAGCCAATGCTTGGGTGCAGGCCAGCGGCCACCACAGCGCGAGCGGTAGTGGCGCGCAGCACGGTATACCCGTAGTTCAAAAGCCCGTTTAAACCACCGCCGTTTTGGTCGCGCCTGAATTCAGTGCCAAATAAAAGCTGCCAATAACGGCGTGCGCCCTGGGCTTCTAGGTTTTCAGGGTCACCGCTTTTAACCTTGGCGGCTAGGGAGGTAAGGGGCGCAGACGGCGCGCCAGTAGCTTCTAGTGCCGCGCCTTGTTGCTCTAGTTTTGACCGCACCACAGTAGCCCACAAGCGCTTGTGGGTGGGCTGGCTGGCCGCTATTTGCATCTCGATGCGCTTAGCTTGCTCGAAATTGCCTTCAATGGGTAGCAGCATGCCTACTGCGTTGTGGTTGGCAGCGCACAGCACAAAGGGCGCACCGCGCTCGGCCAGCGCCACCAGCAGGTTGTTGGTGTAGCTTAGGCCATGCGCGTTGGCTATGACCGCGGCTATGTCGTCCAGTGGCACCTGGCCCAGCTCTTTGCGCTCCCCCTCGGTGTCTTGCACCACCATAAAACCACGGTGCATAAATAGGTGCCGCCGATCATCGGCCACTTCGACGATGCGGCCAATCATTTGGGCTACTCCTTGAATCCGGGGTCGCGGAGTTCGCCGATGGGAGAGATAGTGATGCGGCGAGATTTTGCTTTTTGGAATGAGCCAGCGTATTTTGAAATGTAAGCAAAGGGGTCCGTCTTATCTCTGTTGCGTGTGTCAACGTTTGCCTCTTGCACTTCGGACATGAAAACTTGCCCACTGCCGCTCATATTTGCAACTCGAAGGTTTCTCATGACGTTATCTATTTCAAGTCTAATTGTGTCGTTAATCAACAATCGCAACACTAACGATTTCCCGCTGATACTAAGTGATTGATGCTGCAAACGACTTAGCCCCTCTGATCTAACTAACTGGTAGGCATCAAAAGTAGAAATAACTTCCCCTTCCCACTTCCCTTTCTCATTGCGCACAATTTCAATACAGTAATTGCTATCTCCCTTGTAGCCTTTGTACGGTCGCTGTGCACCATTCTCCAAAACCCCATGGCGCCCTCCAGCCTTTTGGCTAGTGAATTCAATCACTTTGAGGTTGTCTATGAGCCGTGTACGCACACCTTCCAAAGTTTTATGCACGCTTACCCGTCCATTGCCTAGCAGGGCGTAGGCCGTGTCATTGTGCATAGCCCCTTCATGGCTATGGTCAGGCTTATGGCTCACCCAAATATTGTTGACAGCGCGTTGCACATGCTCGCGGTAGCTGTCCCAAGGCAACGGCATGTTATCCACCAGCCTGTTGAGTTGCCTATCGCGCGTGCTAGCGCTGGCTTGTGCAAACCGCTGCAGCAGGCCTTGGTCGGTCACACCAATCACACAGGCATCTACCGCATGGTGGCGGTGGTCGTTGCGGTTTTTCTCGCCCGTCAGGCTCAGCACATCATTTAGGCCAAACTTGCCACGCAACATGGCTGTCATTTGGCCGGGGATGACGCGGGTGTTTTGTGGGCAGATCAAGCTCACATACTCACGCGCTACTTTGCTCAGGTGCTTGGTGTCGTTCAAAGCACGGGGTAAAAAGCCTTTATCGTCTTTCAGCCAGCGTTGCAAGCCGTCCTCGGCAAAGCGGTAGCGCTTTGACTTGGGCATCAGTTCGGCGCGCTGCAAAATAGCTTGGTAGTCAAAGCCTGCTTGCATCTGCTTGCCAAACGCCTCCCACGGGGTGTAGTTGCCCTTCACGCGGTTAGCTTGCCGCATAGCTACGGTTTTGTTATTCAGGCTATCGTCTAGCGTTTGCGAGAAGGGCAGAATGTGCTCAATCTCTACTTCGTCACTTAGCAGCATGGCAGCGCTGATTTGTACGCCAGAGTAAGGGCAGTGGCGGTAGGCAGGGTCAAAGCTCAGTTCCTCCCACAGCACCATTTTTTGCAAATCAGCGCCTTTGACGCGCTCTTCGCTGCAATTCAAAATTCCAGCAACAGCACTGCGGTGGCGCTGGTTACGGCGCTGGTTGTCAGCTTGGCGTTTAGCGTCTTCATCGCGCTGGTCTTTGCTGCGCTTTAAGTCACGTGCAATTTCCACAATTACTTCACTTGGGTGGCCGTAGCGTTTGATGAGTGCGTTGACCACCAAGCGTATTTGGTTCAAACCGATATGTACTGTAGGGTTGGCAATTTTTCCAAAACGTTTCTCGGGCGTGTCTTGCGGGTTACCTGTGCCAAAGCCTACGTGGCGTTGTAGTGGTTCGCCGTAGTAGGGTAGTTCGGGCAATATTTCACCCGTTGCGGCGGGGCTGATATGGCTGTGGTGGTCAAAGCCAGCGGCTAGCACGGCTTTATCGTAGGTCATCACATCCCGGCGCAGCTCGGGCAGTATGCGCGCAAGTGCTTTGGCGCTTAGCGCGCCGTAGCCCTCGGGCAGGCCCGTGTTGGCGATGGCTTCGGCACGTTTCTCGTCAATACCTGTCTGGGCTTGCAGCCAAGCAATCAGTTTGGCCTCGTTTTCTTCTTTCACCAGTTGCAGCACGATAGCGTCTTGCTTTGCCTCGTCAAAGCCCATCCATGCCTCGCCAAAATGTTCATCCCTGCGCAAAATAGCATTGGTCACGTTGCCTTTAAACTCCTGGCGCTTAGGGTCTTCAAAGTTAAACTGCACTGCGCCGCCCAAGCCCAGTAGTTTTTTAATCTGCGTAAAGCTGCGTTTGCTGTTTTCGTCCAATGCGTTGGCCACTTCATTGCGTTGCTGCAAAGTCAGTGGCTCTTCTTTTAAACCTTCTCGCAAAATTCTCAGATTATTCAGTTCCTGGTAGATGCGAAAGCGCTGCGTGCTGGGCAAAGCCAGTGGAGCGCGCTCTTCGTCGGGCAGCAAGGTGCAGCGGCCGGGTTTGACGGGTTTGAGCGGACGTTGGTGCAGCAAGCAGTCTTTTAGTTCATAGCGCGCAGTCTCGTTAAACAGCACTTGATTGAGCGCAGACTGCTTAGCCCACAGCGCATCAAACTCTGCCTCAATCATGGCGCGGTCAATGTAAAGGTCATAGCTTTTGTCGATGCGGGTTTTACCGTCGTCTTTTATTACTTTGTTTTGCCGGTAACGCGCGCGCACCGTTTCACCCGCTTCGTCGCGCTTATTGAGCCATTCGCCCACAGTGCGGCAACCCGTGTCTTTCAGCATCTGCCGCAGCTTGTTAATCGCCGTTTTTAAAGCACCACTGTCGTTGTCTTTTTTATCGGTTTTACGGTTACTTTTAAATCCGCGCCTTTGGTTAATATGAAACAGCGCGCGGGCAAACTCTTCAGGGGTAAGTGCTTCGTCAAGCCCTTTGGCGCGCAATGAGTAGGGGTTAACAGTCTCCATCTCCTTGCGCGCAGCTTCGTCTTTGGGAAAAAACCCGTGCGCGATCAAGGTTTGCATCATGCGCGCCTTACGCTTTAGCAACCGGTCGCGCCTGCGCCGCATAGCCCGCGCTTCACGCCGTGTGACTGCTAGTGAAGAGCCATCTTTGGGGTTGCGGCCATCAGAAAATATGCGCACACCTGTTTTTGCGATGGCTTTGGGACGAGGTGGTTGCGCATCGTCAAGCGCTAAAACAGCCCAACCTAGTGAAGTCGAACCCAAATCAAGTGCTAAGCGGTATTTCAAACATGTTCTCCCTGTTGCAAATTGGCAATATGCGATTTTGTTAAATAGATTAAAATTAAATTGCTGGTCTGGCCGTAATTTGAGCTTAAATCCAAGGCATCGGCAATAGCCTTGAGATTTCCCGGACGGATCTGGATGAGCCGATCATCCAAGAGGTGGCGGCACCTTGTGTGCAGGTTTTCGACCCACCGCGTAGCTAAGAAAACGCTTCGACCTCTCCAGACCAGCACCTTTTCGGCTATCACTCCAGCCTACCTATTAGTTCACCCACTGGCTGCTTGCGGCTAAAAGCGGTGATGATCGTATAAAAACTCCCATGCTTCGTAGTTTTGTACTCCAAAACTACCGTGCCAATACGCACATTGACAGTTTGTGTACGCTGCGATTCTTTAAGGCTCTCGAACTCACAATAGATGGGACTACCTGGTTTGACTATCGACGATACGAAGGCGGCTGGTTCAATTTTCAGACGTTTGATTTCATTGGCATGCGCCAGCGCAATATGCTGCAAGCCCCATCTTGCATCACCCGCTTGCAAGCGAACAGCTCCTCTGGCAAACTCACGTAATGGATGAACTATGGTTGGAAACACAGCATAGTCAATGCTATTTGCTGTGTTTTTGATAAAATTGTACATGTAGCTGGTAGGTGAGCGTTGAAGGGATTATAATTGAATTTCTCTGATCATGCGAGCGTTGAGTTCCGGTCAGAGCGCATATCCCAATTTTTAGACTTTTGGTATTTCAGGTGGCATAATTCAATTACTTATCGATTGGGATATGCGCTCTGAACGCTAACAAGCTGAAAGATGCACCAAATGGAAAGGCCGCTATATGCGGCCTTTCGTCTTTGTGGGCAGCGCTGGGCCAAGTTGGATGGTACTTTGAGCACAGTTTTAGCCTGTGACCCAAGGAAATGCTGCACAAGCAGCTATTAAATTAGGAGTTGTGTATTTTTATACGCAGCTCAAAACAACATGGCTGAGCGCTATTGGCTGCCTAATAAATGCTGCAGAGCATCAAAAAACGCATCATATGATGCTGTAAAATGTGATGTGCCTTGACTTAGGAGCTTTGTATGCGCACTACGATTACCCTGGACGATGACTTGTTAGCTACCGCTGCCCGGCTTACTGGCATTACTGACCGTACACCTTTGATACGTGAAAGCCTTAAGGCCATCATCGCGCGCGAGGCTTCGCGCAGGCTGGCGCTGCTGGGCGGGAGTCAACCCGATTTTGAAGTGCCGCCACGCAAACGCCCAGAGCCTGCGCCAGAGAAAACCTAATAAAGTGTGTTGATGGTATTAATTGACACCTCCATTTGGGTTGACTTCATTCGGCTGGGTGACGAGCAGGTGGCCCAACTGCTGCGCCAAGACCGCGTGCTAATGCATGACATGGTCTTAGGCGAGATCGCTTGCGGCAGCTTGCAGCAGCGCAGCGACAGGCTAGAGGTATTGGCCGAATTACCGCGTATAAGCAGCGCTGAGCATAACGAAGTAATGGTTTTTATCGATAAAAATCAACTTTTTGGCTGCGGTATTGGTTATCTGGACAACCATTTGCTAGCCGCCGTGAAGCTACGTTTGGGTACTAGCCTGTGGAGCCGTGACAAGCGTTTGGTCACTGCAGCAGAGCGATTGGGGTTGGCTTTCAGAATCGAAGTGCACTAGACCACCCATGAGCCTTCTCGCCATCCAGTTCTTTAACGGCCTGTCGCACGCCACCACGCTGTTTCTCATGGCGGCGGGGCTGACGCTGATATTTGGGGTGACGCGGATTGTTAATTTTGCCCACGGCAGCTTTTACATGCTGGGGGCTATGCTGTCGGCGCACTTGGTAACTAACTGGTGGCCCGCTTTGGCAGACACCGCCTGGGGTTATGCGGGCGCTATGCTTTTCGCAGCTGCTTGTGCAGCAATCTTTGGGGCTGTGGTGGAAATTGTTTTGCTGCGGCGCATGCTGGGCGTGCCCGAGCTGTACCAGCTGGTGGCCACCTTTGGCCTGAGCCTTTTGATGCACGATGTGATGCTGTGGGGCTTTGGGCCGGATGAGGTGTTTGCACCGCGTTTCCCGGGGCTGAAGGGTTCGGTAGAGATAGCGGGGGAGTTTTTGCCTACCTGGCACATTGCCACCATTGTGCTGGGGCCGCTGGTGTGGCTGGGGTTGCACCTGCTGCTAACCCGCACCACTTGGGGCCAGCGCCTGCGCGCGGCCACCGCTGACCGCGCCATGTTGGCGGCTTTGGGCGTGAACCCCGCGCCGCTGGTGCTGGGCGCGGTGGCGCTGGGCTGCGGCTTGGCCGGGCTGGGCGGTGCGCTGCGGCTGCCTACCGAACCGGCCAATTTGCAGATGGACGTGAACGTGGTGGTAGAAACCTTTGTGGTGGTGGTGACCGGCGGGCTGGGCAGCATCAGTGGGGCGTTTTTGGCGGCGCTGCTCATTGGCCTGGTGCATGCGCTGGGGGTCAGCTTGTTTCCGCAGGCTACGCTGGTGCTGGTGTTTGTCACGATGGCGGTGGTGCTGGCGGTGCGGCCCCAGGGGCTGCTGGGCAGCCCGCTAGAGGCTGGGGCCAAAGAAATGGCACAAAAGTTTGCTCTGGCCCAAGGAAATGCTGCACAGGTAGCTATTATTTTAGTAGTGCTGGTGGCTGCCGCAGCGGGTTGGTTGGCAGGCGATTATTGGCGCGCGCTGGCATCTGATGCGATGATTTTGGCCATCTTTGGCATCAGCCTGCAAACCATGATGGCGCTGGGCGGCTTGGTGAGCTTTGGGCATGCGGCGTTTTTTGCACTGGGGGCGTATGGCGCGGCGTTGTCGCACACGGCATGGGGCTTTAGCTTGCCAGGCGCGCTGGCCGTGGGCTGCGCTGCAGCCGGGGCGGCGGCGGCAGTGTTTGGCGCGCTGGTGGTGCGCTCTGCGGGGGTGTATTTGGCCATGCTCAGCCTGGCGCTGGCCCAGGTGGTGTGGGCTACCGCTACGCAGTGGACGGCGCTGTCAGGCGGCGACAACGGGGTGATTGGCCTGCAGCTGGTAACCGGCGACACGCGCGGCGTGTTTTATGCGCTGCTGTGCTTTATCACTTTGCTGTCGGTGGCCGCGCTGGCTTGGCTTAGCCAAACCCGCTTTGGCGCAGCCCTGCAGGCCGCACGCGACGCGCCCCAGCGGGCGGCGGCCAGTGGCCTGCGGGTGGGCTGGCTGCGCTACCGCGTGTTTGTAGAAAGCGCTGTGCTGGCGGGGCTGGCAGGCGGGCTGTTTGCGGCGCACAAGGGGGCGGTGTTCCCGTCTAGCGCCAGTGTGGGCACGTCGGTAGATGTGCTGCTGGTGACTCTGATAGGCGGTGTGCACTGGCTGTGGGGCGCGGTGGTGGGCAGTGTGCTGCTGACCACTGTGCAGGCCGAGCTGGGGCGCAACTTTGCCTACTGGCGCGGCGCTTTAGGGCTCCTGGTCATGCTGCTGATGGTGCTGGCCCCGTCGGGCGTAGGCGGCTGGCTGGGCCAGCGCTGGCATGCCAAGCGCATGCGCGGCATGCTGGAAGCTGCGGCAAACGACAGTGCAGGTAAAACATAATGCTATTAAAAACAGAGCTACCCATGCAGCATTTCCTTGGGCCAGAACCCCAAAAGGCTGAAAAACTGTGAGTTTACTGTTGTGAAACTGCTGCCATGAGCCTGCTAAAAGTTACGGACCTTAAAAAACACTTTGGCGGCGTGCGCGCGCTGGACGGTGTGAGCTTTACTGTGCAGTCGGGCGAATGCGTAGCGTTGATTGGCCCCAACGGCGCCGGTAAATCCACCTGCTTTGCCACGCTGGCGGGCCAGCACCGGCCCGGCGCAGGCACGGTAGAGTGGGGCACCGGGGCCCAGGCTGACGTGCAACTGCACAACGTTACCGGCCTCAGTGCAGCAGCGCTGAGCGCGCGCGGCATAGGGCGTACTTTTCAGGTGGCCCAGGTGTTTGAGGCACTGACCGTGCTGCAAAACTTGCAGCTGGCCACGCGCAAAGGCAGGGGCTTTCAAGGCTTTGGCTTGTTGGCCAAGCAACATACCGCCAGCAGCCAAGCGCTGCTGGCCCAGCTAGGCCTAGAGCAGGTAGCGCACACGACAGCCCTGGCGCTGCCCTATGGCCTGAAAAAACGGCTAGAACTGGGCATTGCGCTGGCTGCCAAGCCGCAATTGCTGCTGCTAGACGAACCCGCAGCCGGCTTGGCGGAGCAAGAGCGCGCTGCGCTGATGGCGCTGGTTAAAAACCTCACCATGCCTACCCCAAACCAGCCCCAAGCTCAGCCCCAGCCACTGGCCGTGCTGTACACCGAGCACAACATGGACGCTGTATTTGGCATAGCCGACCGGGTGCTGGTGCTGATTGACGGCCAACTGGCCGCCCAAGGTACAGCGCAAGAGGTGGCGCACAACCCGCTGGTGCGCCAGCGTTACTTGGGCCGCACACAGGGCGGCCAGCCTGAGGGCCAACGTGTGGGCCAACTGACTGGCCAGATTGTGGGCCAGATCGTGGGCCACTCAGTAAATCAGCCAGCAATCCAGCCAGCAATCCAGCAAGCAATCTCTATAGCCAACCCTATTGCAAACAGCCATGCCCTTCCTGCCGGCGCGTCTGAGTCCGCACCTGCCGTCCTCAGCATCGACAATTTAAGCGCTTGGTGGGGCCCAGCGCAGGCGCTGTTTAACGTTAGCCTGCAGGTGGGTACCAACGAGCTGGTGGTGCTTAAGGGCCTTAACGGGGCCGGCAAATCTACCCTTTTGCAGGCCATTATGGGTTGTGGCCCAAGGAATTTCTGCACGAGTAGCTATCAAATAAATAGTAAAAAAATAAGCCTTCAAAACGGCGCCCAAGGCCTGCCCAGCCACCAGCGCGCCCGCCTGGGCCTAGGCTACGTGCCCGAAGACCGCCGCTTGTTTGCCGCACTTACCGTGCAGCAAAACCTGCGCATAGCCTGCAGCGCCAGCCCTGCTGATACCGCCCAGCGCGAGGCGCGCGTGCTAGACCTGTTCCCAGCGCTCAAAACCATGCTGCACCGTCCCGCCGCCCACATGAGCGGCGGCGAACAGCAAATGCTCGCCATCGCTCGCACGCTCATGACTGCGCCCAGCCTTTTGTTGCTCGACGAGCCCTGCGAAGGCATCGCTCCCGTGCTGGTTGAGCAGATGGCGCTGGCCTTGCTAGCGCTGCGCGCGCAGGGCATGCCGATGCTGATAGCTGAGCAAAATCAGATATTGGCAAGCTACGCAGACCGGACACTCACGCTGGTGGCAGGCCAACTGGGTTTAAACGCCTAGACCAAGCTTGCTAGTAAATTTTATGTAAGCCTTGGTATTGGGTTTACATATTTGACTTTTAAGCGACTGCTGTGTGCGCAAAATCACACCGGAATAGTGAATTTTTGTCACATATTTTGACAAATGGGGCTTTGCCACCTACCATGTAGACAAATAAACAACAATATTAGTCTTTTTAAAGACATAGCCATCGGCAAGGCATAAATCTTTGCTGGCTACTACTCCATTGACCATGACCATTTACATACGCACCGACGAAGGACAGCAGGCGGCTTACAGCGCTGAATCTGCAATGCCTCGCAAATTGCGCTCACTGCTCAAAGTGATCGACGGTAAAACCTCGACCGACGTTTACGTGCGCAGTCTGCACGCCTTTGGCAACGTGATTGGGGTGTTAGAG
>JAYWGO010000120.1:0-14211 GCA_043778205.1 Polaromonas sp.
GGTGTATGTGCACTACCACCACCTGGCCGTGGCTGCGGTAGACCGCATCGTGCCGGTGCGCCAGGTGATGAGCATTGACGAGATGGAATGCGAGCTGCCTACGCGCTGGCGCACACGCGAAAAAGCCATTGAGATTGCCGCTGCGGTAAAAAAAGAAATTTTGACCACCGTGGGCGACCAGCTGCACACCAGCATTGGCGTAGCGCCCAACACCCTGCTAGGTAAGTTAGCGTCTGACATGCAAAAGCCTAACGGGCTGGTGGTACTAGAAGCCAAAGATTTACCGCACGCTTTGTTCCACCTGAAGCTGCAAGACATTACCGGCATTGGCAAGAGCATGCTGGCACGGCTCAACCACGGCGGCATTCACAGCGTAGAGCAGCTGTACGCTGCGCCGCGCGATGTGCTGCACACCGTGTGGGGCGGCATGATGGGCACCGAGATGTACGACAAATTGCGCGGCGTGTGGTACGCCCCGCGCGAAACGGTGGCCCGCAGCCTAGGCCATTCGCACATGCTACCGCCCGATCTGCGCAACCCCGCAGGCGCCTTTGGCGTACTCAACCGCCTCACCCAAAAAGCCGCCATGCGCCTGCGCAAACAGCAGTTCTACGCCACCGGCATGAGCGTGAGCGTGCGCAGCGACCGCCGCTACCATACAGAGCCCAGTGGGCACCGCGACACCCGCTTTGGCGAGACGCAAGATACGCAATTTTTTCTGCATACGCTCGACACGCTGTGGCAAAGCGGGCTGTGCCATCTGCAGCACCCCAAGGCCGTAGGCATGGTGCTGCACGGCCTGGTGCCTGCGGCCATGCATACGCTGTCGCTGTTTGACGAGGTGGACGAGCCGCCCACCACACCAGCGCTGGCCGCAATGGCCACACGCACATCAGCCCACGTGCAAAACGCCAAAGCCGTACGCAACCCCGCGCGGCTGCTAGCCGCCATGGACATCATCAACAAAACCCAAGGCAAAAATGCGCTGTACTTTGCTACTGCACACAACTCGCTTAACAATGCCCCGATGCGGATTGCGTTTAATCGGATACCAGATATTGAGACGGAGCAGTAACGATCCTGTTAATGACGCTTACGCTCTTCTTCCAGCTAGATAAACGCTGCTGCTGACACGCCAAACCGCACTGCCAGCGCTTTAGCCTGACGTGCATTAATTTCACGTTTGCCGCTGAGAATGGCGCTAACCACGGACTGCCCCCCAATGTCGACAGCCAAGTCGGTTTGCTTTAAATCGTGCTGATCTAACAAAAAACGCAGCACTTGATGCGGCGGCGCATCAGGCACCGCATAGTGATCTTGGTCCTAGGCCTCTACAAGTTGACCGACCAACGCTAATAAATCGGCCAACGCATGGTTCTCGTCATCACCCACAGTATCTAGCAAGTCGTTCATAAAATTCACGGCGCGGTCATATTCCTGCGCGCTGTGGATGGGGCGCATTTTGATGGGCAATGCACTTTGAAAAGCATTCCAGGCGGGCGCAATAGCGCTGTTGTTGTAAGACGTTATGTTCATAATCAGTTGCTCCTGTAGGCTTGGTTCCAACGGTCATACTCTGCATGGGTTAGCACGTGCCTCACGTAGAGTTTTTGTCGATTAAAGTGAACAATACTGATAATGCGAAAGTGGTTGCCTGCTATGTCAAACACATAGTACGGCGGCATATAGTCCGCCGAGTTGAATACTTGCTTTATCTGTGCAAAGGTCTCTAGCTCTGATTGGTCTACCAATTTATGCCATGCCTCAAGAGGTGTTTTAGCGTTAGGATGTTTGAGCCAAAAGGTTTTAAGTGCTTTCTTTAAGATCACGTGCATCTCGTCACCATATAGCATATTGCTATATGGTGTAGCGGGCCCAAACTTGTGCACCACGCGCTGAACCGTGCGCGCAATTCGGATTGCATTTAATCGAATGTCGGATATAAAAAGGGAAAGTTAGCGGGAGTGTGCTACAAGCAGAAAACAATTCTTGTATTGATCTGTCCATGGCGAAGCGCATTAAGAAGTGACAATCCAGCCTTCTAGTGCATCCACCTTCTTAGGCAGGCCATAGCGCCCATGCCCTGCATCGTGTTGCCCTTTAGCCCAAGCTGCTTGCAGCATGCACAGGACGGCGTCTAGGCTGTCGCCGCTGGCATCGTCGGCCAGCGTGTCGCGCTGGGCGTGGGTGAGTTTGAGGCGCAGTTTTAGTCGTGTCTGGCCGTGCTCTAGTGCGGTGATCAGGTCTTTGCGGGCGATTAGACGGTCGGACGTTTGTTTGGCTTTGTCGTCGGATTTATAGCTGCGGTTGCCTAATATTTCGCGGGCTAGCAGGCCGGGGTAGGCTTCTAGCGCGACGCGGCGCGGCTGGCCTGCGGCGTTGCGGTCTGTGGTCAACCCATCGTGCAATGCGGGCAAGTGCACGCCAGCCTCTAGCAGGCGCGGCGCACCGGCGTGCAGCATGTAGGCCACGGGCGGGTTGACCCACTTCATGCTGGGGCTGCTGCCTGCAGGCACGTCAGTAGCGCGGTGGGCAAACTTGGCGCCTACGGGGCGGGCATCGCAAAAGGCTTTGAAGGTAGCGCGTATGTCTGCGCGCGACAGGCTGGCGTAATGGCGTATGCACGCAGCCCAGTCGGTGGGCCAGTGCAAATGCTCTACCAGCTCGCGCGGCAGGCCCAACGGCAGGTCAAAGCCGCCGATCCAATCGGTGTGTGCAGTAAGCCAGTCGCTAAAGCCGTCTAAAGTTTCTACGCGGTCCAGGCGCGACAACTGCACGCGGCCTTTGTCGATGCTGCCCACCGCAAAAACTATAGGTTTTCGCTTACCTGGGCTGCTAGAAAAATCACATCCAATCACTTGCATAGCGCTATCCCAACGCCAAAGCGATCACACCCACCGCAATGGCCGCCGCACCAATGATGCGCAAAACCCGGTCGCCCTCGCCCAGCAAATGCCCACCGATCAGCGCGGCAAACAGCATGCTGACCTCGCGCGCAGGCGCCACGTGGCTCACAGGGGCTATCAGCACGGCGTACAGCACGCACACGTAGGCAATGGGGCTGAAGACGGCAACGACGGCGGCGTACTTCCACTGCAGCTTCCATAGGCGCTTGGCCTCAGGTATGTCGCGCAGCACGGGTACTACGGCGTAGGGCAGGCGCAGCATGTTGCACCAGTAGTCAAACAAAATGGGCGAGATGGCAATGACTTTGACGGCATACGCGTCTAGTACCGTGTAGCAGGCAATCAGCGCACCAGTTAGCAGGCCCCAGAACACACCGGCTTTGACCCGCTCTTTTTTAGCAGGGTCGTGCGCGGCCTTGAACAGCGCAGGGCCGCCCGCAATTAAAAACACCCCAACGACAACGCCCGCAATACCCAGCACGCCCAGGCTAGACAACTGCTCGCCAAAGACAATTACCGCAACAGACGACGACAGCAGTGGCCCGCTGCCGCGTGCCAGCGGGTAGACGACAGTGAGGTCACTTTTGCGGTAGCCAGTCAGCAGGCAATAGAAGTACACCCAGTGCACAAAACCACTCAGCGCGATCAAACCCCATTCTTTAGCGCCCCAGGTGGGTACCACGTCCCAGCCTAGCCATAGGCACAGCGGTGTCCACACCACAAACATAATGGCGGCGCTGAAGAAAGTAAAGCGTGAGTCACCGTGGGCTTTTTTGGCTGCAATATTCCAGCCAGCGTGGATAAAAGCGCCCAGCAGAACCAGGCCAACAGCCTCCAGCGGCAAAGCTTACGCTCTGCCGATAATGCTGGCAGTGGCCATCAGTTCTTCAAGCAGCGCCAGCGACACTTTTCCGCTTACACCGTAGGGGTTCAGCTCGGGTTTTTCTGAATACTTCAGCACGATAGAGGTGTTGAGCTTGGCCAGGTTGACTTGGCCCATGGTCCAGCCGCCAAAGCGGCGTTCGGTGATTTCTTCAAAATCCAGCAGCACCACGTCTTTGTGGCGGGTGTCTTTGCAGATGTGGTTGTACAGCTCGCTTACCGAGCCGCGGCCCCCTTCAATGGCTTGCAAAAACAGCCCTGCTCCGTAGCACAATATGCCTGTGATACCAGAGGCCGGGTTGTGCGTGCGCGAGGTGGCCAGTATCTCGTCAATATGCTCTGGCTTGTTGGGATCGGCTAAGCGGCTAACGTAGAGGAGTCGAACTAGCATGGTGTGCCTTGTAGTGTCTTGCGGTAATTTTTAAATGTAGCTAAAGCGAATCGCTAATGCAGTGAGGCTTACTGCACGCCGCTGCTTTGGCGCGGAATCAGCGATAAAAATTCGCGGCGCAGGTCGGTGTTTTTCAAGAAACTTCCGCGCATTACCGAGTTGATCATTTTGCTGTCCATGTCTTTCACGCCGCGCCAGCCCATGCAGTAGTGGCTGGCCTCCATCACGATGGCCAGGCCATCGGGCTGGGTTTTTTGCTGGATCAAGTCAGCTAGTTGCACCACCGCCTCTTCTTGAATTTGCGGACGGCCCATCACCCATTCGGCCAAGCGGGCGTATTTAGACAGGCCAATCACGTTGGTGTGCTCGTTAGGCATCACACCAATCCACACCTTGCCAATCACGGGGCAAAAGTGGTGGCTGCAGGCGCTGCGCACGGTAATGGGCCCAACGATCATCAGCTCGTTTAAATGCTCGGCGTTGGGAAATTCAGTGATATTGGGCGCTTTGACGTAGCGGCCGTTGAACACTTCGTTCAGGTACATTTTGGCCACGCGGCGGGCGGTGTTTTGGGTGTTGTGGTCGGTCTCAGTGTCGATCACCATGCTTTGCAGCACGCCCTTCATCTTTTCTTCAACTTCATCGAGCAGCTTGGCCAGGTCGCCAGGCTCAATAAAATCGGCAATATTGTCGTTGGCATTAAAGCGCTTTTTAGACGCTTTGATACGCTCACGGATGATGGTAGACATGGGCGTACCGATGTCTGTGTCGGGGGTGGTCATAGTGGTTTTAGTTTTCATTAACATAACAATAATGTTAACCGATCTAAATTTTTAGGGTTTTTAGGGTTTGACCCAAGGAAATGCTGCACAAGCAGCTATACTTTTTATAGTAAATTAGGTTTAACCAGTACCAAGATCAGTTCCCATACCCAAGGCTAGTACCGGTTGCCCGTCACCCACAGCGCCGCGCGCATTACCCAGTAGGCTGCATGGTCGCGCAGGCGCTGGGCCAGGGGGCGGTCTTTGTAGTCGGCTGGGTTGATCTGCTGCCCGCCGTGCTGCATGGCGTGCTCTAGCTTGGCGCGCAGGGTTTGCGCAAAGGCGCTGCCTTGCACCACGATGTTGGCCTCGCGCGCCAGCAGCAGGCTTAAGGGGTCTAGGTTAGACGAACCCACGGTGGCCCAAGCTTGGGGTTGGTCTGCGTCTACCACGGCCACCTTGGCGTGCAAAAAGCTGGCGGCATATTCGTGAATTTCTACCCCTGCTTCTAATAAAGCGCTGTAGACCGGGCGGGCTGCGTGGTACTGCATAAAGTACTCGTACTTGCCCTGTAGCAGCAGCTTCACCCTTACCCCCCGCTGCGCGGCGGCGATGATGGCTTTGCGCAGCTTGCCGCCGGGCAAAAAATAGGCGTTGGCAATGATGACCTCGTGGCGGGCCGAGCCTATGGCCTTGAGGTAGGCGCGCTCTATGTTTTTGCGGTTGCGCAGGTTGTCGCGCAGCAGCAGTGCCGCTTTGCTCAGCGTGCTGGTGTCACCCAGCGATGCCAAGGCCGCAGCAGCATGGGCTTGCTGGCCAAACAAAACAGCGCGCGCGCTTACCCACGATGTCATGGCCGCGCCCAGCTCGCGTTGGCGCAGTTTGTTGACGGTTTGCAGGCGCTGCCACAGGCTGCCGGTAGCGTCTAGCACGGCGTCTACCAGCGGGCCCGTAACGCGCACAGAAAAATCAAACCGGGCAGCCGCCAAAGCGCCATGGTTAGGGTCGTAAAAATCGTCCAAGATATTAATACCCCCGCAAAACGCCACTGCATGCTGGGTGCCGCCGTCCACCACGCACAGCTTGCGGTGCAGCCTGCGCCAGCGGCTGGGCACCAGCATGCCCAAACGGCCCACCGGGTTAAACACCAGGCACTGCACGCCAGCAGAGTCAAAGCGCTCACGCCAGTCGGCAGGCAGTGCGCCCGTGCCCACACCGTCTACTACCAGTTGCACGCGCACACCGCGCAGCGCAGCGCGGGCTAGCGCAGCGCCTATGTCCGCACCGCTGGCGGTGAAGTCAAAAATATAGGTTTCCATGCGAATGTCGTGCTGGGCAGCGTCCATCGCCTGCGCCATGGCAGGAAAGAACTCTGCACTGCCTTGCAACAGCGCTATGTGGTGACCAGGGATGAAAACAGACATGCTAAAGGGCCGTTTACAACGTGAAATCTACAATCAGCGGCAAGTGGTCTGACATACGCGCCCACACTGCGCCGCGCGGCACATGGCTGGCCACAGGCACCGCATGGCGTGCAAAAACATGGTCTAGCTGCACCAGCGGCAAGCGGGACGGGAAAGTGGCGGTGCGCGGCAACTTTGTCGTGCTGGCATGGGTAGGAGCGGCTTTGCTTTTAAGCGCGTGCTGCGCCCATTTGACAGGCACGCCGGGGCTGTTAAAGTCGCCCGCCACCACCAGCGCAGCGGCCTGGGGTATTTCGCGCTCTATAAATACCGCCAGTTGCGCCAGCTGGCGCGCACGGCTGGCGGCTATCAGCCCCAGGTGCACCACAATCACATGCACAGGCGCGCCTGCCACCAGCACCTCGCTGTGCAGCAGGCCGCGCTGCTCAAAGCGGTGGTCGCTCATGTCTTCATGCTGGTGGCTGATCACAGGCCAGCGCGACAGCAAGGCATTGCCATGCTCTCCGTGGCGGGTAATGGCATTGCTGCGGTACACGGCCTCGTAGCCTTCAGGCGCCAAGTAGTCAGCCTGCGGCAGCTCGGGCCAGCGGGTAAAGTAATTGGCCTCTTTGTGGTTAACGCTGCGCACTTCTTGCAGGCAAATAATGTCGGCATCAAACTGCTCAACCGCATGCACCATGTCGTGAATCTCCAAAGTGCGGCGCATGCCCAAGCCGCGCACACCTTTGTGAATGTTCCATGTGGCTACGCGCAGTGGTACAGCAGTTTTCATGCAGGCTATTGTGCCGTGGATGCGTTACAGATTCGAAATAAGGGTTTGGCGTAGCGTGGCAAACTTTCCACTGCTTGCGCATTAGATGCTGACGTGCAAAGGTCCGCTGCAGCGCTGTAAGGTAACCATTGGTAGGCCACATGCTCGCGTGGGCTTAAAACTACCGGGGTGCCTTGGGGCACCTGCAAGCCAAACACAGACTCGGTGTTGCGCAGTACGCCAGGGGCGTAACGGTGTCTCCACTGTGGGTAAATGTCGTAGATGTTTTCGACATGCCAGTTGCGCAATACGCAGCCTGGCTGGGTGGTGTCAATACCCGTTTCTTCCCACACTTCGCGCCGCGCAGCCGCCTCGGTGGGTTCGTCCACCGCATCTAAACTGCCGGTAACTGACTGCCAAAAGCCTGTTGCAGCGCCCTGTGCATCCGCCCGCTCAATCAGCAGTACTTGCAGTGCAGGTGTGTAAATCACAACCAGGACGGACTGGGGTATTTTGTACATTACGAGGGTATTTTATAAACAAAAAAGCGCTGCTAGCAGCGCTTTTTTTTAATCCCCAGCTGCAGTTTAAGCAGCAGCTGGTGTAGCTGCGGTAGGCGCACGCAAGCGAATATGCAACTCTTTCAACTGTTTCTCGTCTACTGGCGATGGCGCTTGCGTAAGCAGGCACTGGGCACGCTGGGTTTTGGGGAAGGCAATCACATCGCGGATGCTCTCTGCGCCGGTCATTAGAGTAATGATGCGGTCCAGGCCAAAGGCCAAGCCACCGTGCGGTGGCGCGCCGTACTGCAGCGCATCCAGCAAAAAGCCAAATTTAAGCTGCTGGTCTTCAGGGCTGATCTTCAGGGCATCAAAGACTTTGGCCTGCACATCAGCACGGTGAATTCGCACGGAACCGCCGCCGATTTCCGAGCCGTTTAAGACCATGTCGTAGCCCTTGGCAATGCACTTCTCAGGCGCGGTAACCATCCAGTCCTCGTGGCCATCTTTAGGTGCGGTAAACGGGTGGTGCACAGCCGTGTAGCGCTGGTTTTCTTCGTCAAATTCAAACATCGGAAAGTCCACCACCCACATCGGGGCCCAGCGGTCTTCAAACAGGCCGTTCTTTTTGCCAAATTCGCTGTGGCCGATTTTCAGGCGCAGTGCGCCAATCGCATCGTTGACTATTTTTGCCTTATCCGCACCGAAGAACAGGATGTCGCCGTTTTGCGCGCCGCTGCGCTCGAGGATGGCTTTGAGTGCTGCGTCGTGCAGGTTCTTGACGATGGGCGACTGCAAGCCCGGCCACCGAAGGGCCTGCGTCCCTGGGCCTTTAGTGATGTCGTTGACCTTGATCCAAGCCAAGCCCTTGGCACCGTAGATTTTGACGAACTCGGTGTAGGCATCGATCTCGCCGCGCGAAATGCCCGCCCCCTCCACGCCACCCTTGGGCACACGCAGGGCCACAACGCGGCCGTTCTTCATCAACGCAGGGGCAGAGAAGACCTTAAAGTCCACGTCGCCCATCACGTCGGTCAGCTCGGTAAATTCGAGATTCAAACGCAGATCGGGTTTGTCCGAGCCGTATTTGTACATCGCATCGGCATAGGTCATTACTGGGAACTCGCCCAAATCTACGTTCTTGGTCTTTTTAAACACTTCCACCATCATGCCTTGGAACATGTCGCGGATTTCTTGCTCGGTGAGGAAGCTGGTTTCAATATCTATCTGGGTAAATTCGGGCTGGCGGTCGGCGCGCAGGTCTTCGTCGCGGAAGCATTTGGTGATTTGGTAGTAACGGTCGTAGCCTGCCACCATCAGCAGTTGTTTGAACAGCTGCGGCGACTGGGGCAGCGCAAAAAACTGGCCTTCTTGCACACGGCTGGGCACCAAATAGTCGCGCGCACCTTCGGGCGTGCTTTTGGTCAGCATAGGGGTTTCGATGTCGACAAAACCGTGGGTGTCCAAATAGTTGCGCACCGTCATAGCCACTTTGTAGCGCAGCATGAGGTTGTTTTGCATGTACGGGCGGCGCAGGTCCAGCACGCGGTGGGTCAGGCGCGTGGTCTCGCTCAGGTTGTCGTCGTCCAGCTGGAACGGCGGTGTGATGGACGCGTTAAGCACGGTCAGCTCATGGCACAAGATCTCAATCTTGCCGCTTTTAAGGTTGTCGTTCACCGTGCCTGCAGGGCGCGCGCGCACCAGGCCTTTGATCTGGATGCAAAACTCGTTGCGCAGGCCTTCGGCAGTTTTGAACATGTCGGCGCGGTCGGGGTCGCACACCACTTGCACATAGCCTTCGCGGTCACGCAGGTCAACAAAAATCACACCGCCATGGTCGCGGCGGCGGTTAACCCAGCCGCACAAGGTAACCACTTGGCCCAGGTGTGTTTCAGTGACCAACCCGCAGTAGCTGGTGCGCATGAGCGACGCAGGGTTAGAAACCGCTTGCGGGGCGACTTGAGGGGTTGCTTGGGACATATTTACACTTCCAGCCCTTAGGGGGCGAACATTTAAAAATCAGGATTCGGGTTGTTACTTTAAGCTAACGGCTTAGCTACAGCGGGCAAGGTAGCCGGGCCGCCGGGCACCACCACGCCCATCGACACCACATATTTGAGCGCTTCGTCCACGCTCATGGCCAGCTCGATACAGTCGCTCTTTTTAAGCATTACAAAATAGCCGCCGGTGGGGTTGGGCGTGGTGGGCACATAAATGCTCACGTAGTCGCCATGCAAATGGTTGGTCACATCACCGCCAGGCGTGCCTGTTACAAAAGCAATCGTCCACACGTCGGTACGTGGCCACTGGATGAGCACGGCTTTGCGAAAAGCGTTGCCGCTGTCAGAGAACAGCGTGTCTGAGACTTGCTTGACGCTGGAGTAAATCGAGCGCACCACTGGTATGCGGTTGAGCAAAGAGTCCCACCACAGCATGAGTTTTTTGCCAAAGAAGTTGCTGGCCACAGCGCCTACCAGCAGCAAAATGGCAAAGGCCAAGATCACGCCAAAGCCGGGGATATTGATGCCCAATAAGCTCACAGGCCGCCAAGCTTGCGGCAAGATCAGCAGGGTTTTATCGAGGCTGGAAATAATCCATTCCAGCACCCACACGGTGATGCCCAAGGGCACAATCACCAACAGGCCCGCCAGCAGCCATTTGCGCACAGATTTCATGGTGGTATTTTTAGGTGCTGGAGGCCGCGCTGGGTGCGGGGGCAGCTTTGGCGGCAGGTGCTGGGCTTGGGGTAGAAGAAGCACTGGGTGCAGGACTGGCACTGGGCGTGCTGGGCGCACCGGGCGCACCGGGTGCATTGGCAGGGGCCGCTGCGGGTGCGCTGGTGCTGTCTGCCGCTTTGGTGTCTGCTTTACCGGCAGCTTTGGCCTCGGTGCCTACCCCTGAATTAGCCCCGTCGCTGGCTTTGCCAGCTTCGCCACCGCGAAAATCAGTGACATACCAGCCAGACCCTTTGAGCTGAAAGCCTGCGGAGGTAAGTTGTTTTTGAAACGCTTCGGCCCCGCATGCAGGGCACACCGTGAGCCTTGCGTCAGAAATTTTTTGCAAAACATCTTTGGCATGGCCGCAGGCTTCACATTTATAGGCATAGATGGGCATGGAATAGGGGTATTTATTGCAAAACCTCTGATTATAAAGCCCTGCCCTTAAAACCCTCCGTAACTTTGCTTGCAAAGCAGGCTATTGCTGGCCTACAATTTATAAAAAAAACTACTGCAGTACTTTTTTTCAACCCATTAACCTCTTGGACACTATGACTAAACACACTTGGATTTTGGCCTTGGCCGCTTTGGCATTGACTGCCTGCAGTAAAAAAGACGATGCCCCAGCTGCACCCGCCGCCACGCCGCCCGCAGCCAGCACACCTGCTGCATCCGCCGCATCTGCCCCGGTGGCGGCAGCACCTGCGGCCAATACCGAAGAAAAAATACTCAACGTTTACAACTGGCCTGACTATATTGCCAAAGACATGCTGGCCAATTTTGAGAAAGAAAGCGGCATCAAGGTTAACTACCAAACTTTTGAGAATAATGAGGCGTTAAACGCCAAACTGGTCGCAGGCAACACCGGCTACGACATTGTGGTGCCCGGTTCTACATTTTCTAAGGGCCAAATTGAAGCCGGTATGCTGCAAAAGCTAGATTTAGGCAAGATTCCCAACGCCAGCAACCTAGACCCAGCCCTGATGGCCAAGCTGGTCTCGGTTGACCCCGGCAACGCCTACCTGATTCCCTGGGCTTGGAGTTTTACCACCGTAGGCATTAACAAGACCAAAGTGACCAAAGCCCTGGGCACCACGCCCATGCCTGCTAACGTGTGGGACCTGGTTTTTAACCCCACCTACACCTCCAAGCTCAAGTCATGCGGCATAGCCTACCTGGACTCCCCCACCGAAGTGCTGCCCCCCGCGCTGCATTACCTAGGCAAAGACGCTTACTCTAACGATGCCGCTGACCATAAAGCAGCAGGCGAGATGCTGGCCAAAGTGCGCAAAGACATCCGTTTGTTCTCTAGCACCATGATTGACGACCTGGCCGGCGGCAAAGCCTGTGTGGCGCTGGGCTGGGCGGGCGATATCAACATTGCCAAAGGGCGTGCGGTAGAAAACAAAACCGGCTTCGTCATTGAAGCTTTAATACCCCAAAACGGCGGCTTGATTTTCTTTGACAACATGGCCTTGACCAAAGATGCCAAGCACCCCAATAACGCCCACGCGTTCATTAATTACTTTCTCAAGCCTGATGTATCGGCAGCCTTTACCAACGAGCTGAGCTACATGACCGCCAACAAAGCCAGCGCGGCCATGGTCAAGCCCGAGATGGTGGCCGATAAGTCGATATTTTTAGAGCCAGCGGCCTTGGCTTCCATGGTGCCTGCAGGCAACTTTACCAATGCTTCGCGCGAGTCGCTAAGCAGCGTGTACACCGCGTTCAAAAAAGGTAAGTAAGCCCTTGTATGCCAGTGCCTAAGCACACAGTGGGTAAGCCCGGAACATGGCTGCCGGCGCTCACGCCCGGAGGGTTATTTAGGGCTCTCACCCCCGGTAGCAAAACCGTGCTGGGCATTCCCTACCTTTGGTTGTTGTTATTTTTTGCGCTGCCATTTGTCATTTTGCTGCGCATCAGCCTGACCGACATGGGCGAAGGCTTAGACCCTTTTGCCGAGATGCTGTCTTACAACCAAGGGGCTTGGCGCTTGACTTTGAAAGTGGACAATTACGTGTCTATTTTTCGCGGTGAAGATGGGGGTCTGGGCAGCACGATTTACACCGAATCCTATCTGCTGTCGCTTAAATATGCTTTTTTAACCACGGTTTTCTGCCTGGTCATTGGCTACCCGTTTGCCTACTTTGTAGCGCGCGCACCAGCCCACCAACGGCCCCTGCACTTGATGCTGGTGATGCTGCCGTTTTGGACCTCGTTTTTACTGCGCGTGTATGCGTGGAAGGGCATTTTGGGCGACCAAGGCATTGTTAACGACACGCTGATGGCGCTGGGCATCATTGCCGAGCCCATCCAAATGCTCTACACCGATGTGTCCATGCTGGTGGGCATGACGTATGTGTACTTGCCTTTTATGATCTTGCCCCTGTATGCCAACCTGGTCAAAATGGACCTGCGTTTGATCGAGGCCGCGCAAGACCTGGGCGCGGGCCCGTGGACCACGTTTTGGCGGGTCACGGTACCGCTCAGCCGCGCCGGCATTATTGCCGGGTCGATGCTGGTTTTTATTCCGTGCATGGGCGAGTTTGTGGTGCCGTCGCTGTTGGGCGGGGCCGAAAACATCATGATTGGCCGTGTGGTGTGGGACGAAATGTTCAGTAGCAACAACTGGCCCCGCGCCTCTGCCTTGGCCATCATCATGATTGTGGTGGTGATTGCACCACTGGTGTGGTACCAGCACCGCGTAACGCAGCGCGCGCCTTACTGATCGCACAGGTAGGCACCCATGTTTCACCTTTTATTTTCTTGGGCGCACCGCCATTTGGCCAAGCTGTGGATGGCCGCAGTCTATCTGTTTTTGTATGCGCCGCTGGTATTTTTGGTCATCTTCTCTTTCAACAGCACCCGCCAAGACAGCGTGTTTACGGGTTTTTCGCTGCGTTGGTACCAAGCGCTAGGCTCTGACCCGCGTTTGGTAGAAGGTTTTTTTCTGTCGCTCAAAATCGCCTTGATCAGCGCCACCCTGGCCACCATGCTGGCTACGCTGGCGGCCTATGCTTTGGTGCGCATGGGGCAGTTTCGTGGCCGTGTGGCATTTACCGGCATGGTCAATGCGCCCTTGGTGATGCCCGAGGTGATTGTGGGCATGTCGCTACTGCTGTTGATGGTGGGCGTGCAGCGCGCCCTGGGCTGGCCTGACCGCGGCACCGTCACCATTGTGGTGGGGCATATATTGCTGGGCATGGCCTACGCCACGGTGGTGATTCAGTCGCGCCTGTCAGAAATGGACCGTTCGCTAGAAGAAGCCGCCATGGACCTGAACTGCCGCCCAGGCCAGGTTTTTTTCTTGGTAACTTTGCCTAACATCGTGCCGTCGTTGTTGGCAGCGTGGCTGCTGACGTTTACTTTGTCGTTTGACGATGTGGTGGTGTCAGAGTTTTTGTCAGGCCCAGGCGTTACCACCTTGCCGCAGGTAATCTTCAGCTACGCCCGCAGGGGCGTGAACCCGTCTATCTATGCAGCGGCTACTTTGCTGATGTCGGTAGTGACTGTCGCTGTCGTAGCCTATGCGGTGGTTCTAGCGCGGCAGCAGCGCAAGCTGGCACACAAGTAAATACCTTTCTCCGTGCATTTTGAGTGGTCTTTAGGCTTATGGCCCAAGGAAATGCTGCACGGGTAGCTATGTATTTTGTAGTGGGTTGGTTTGTTCGGCTGAGGTGTTTTGAACAGCCCGTGGCAATGCTTTTGTAGGTCTATTTACCTTGGTCGGGCGACGGGACATGTTATTTGCAAACTTCCGCGAATCACGCGCTGGTAACCGAAGTATTTGCCCGTTTGGAAGTACGACGCGCCTTCGCTCCAGTTTGCAAATAACACGCTCCCATCGCTTCTCCCTGGCAACTTTGGTAGTTGAAGGCA
>JAYWGO010000121.1:0-14191 GCA_043778205.1 Polaromonas sp.
TACTTAGGCTACCTGCGCGTGATTTTGGAAGATTTTGCAGCAAGGCCACACTCAAGCGGCGCAAACGTACAAAAGCTGGGAAAGCAATCTTCAAAGACCCGAAGAAAACCAAGAATTCAAGCAAATAGCCATAAGGCCCAAGTAAATGCTGCACAAGCAGCTATACTATTCGTAGCGAAGCGCCTGAATAGGCAGCAGCTTAGAAGCACGCCGCGCAGGGTAAAAACCAAAAAACACGCCCACCACAGCAGAGAACACCGTGGCCAGTACGATGGAAGCAGCCGTCATGCTCACCTCCCAGCCTGCAAAGTAGCCAACACCCCAGGTAGCAGCGGCGCCCAGCAGCACGCCAATGGCACCGCCGATTAAGCTGAGCGTGACGGCTTCGATTAAAAACTGCATCAAAATATCTTTGCCACGCGCGCCCACGGCCATGCGCAGGCCAATCTCGCGGGTGCGCTCGGTTACGCTCACCAGCATGATGTTCATGATGCCAATGCCACCAATGATCAGGCTAATACCGGCCACAGCGGCCAGCAGCAAGGTCATGATGCGGCTCGACGCCTCTTGGGCCTGCAAAATCTCGGTCAGGTTGCGCACGCTAAAAGGTTCGTCCGCACCGGGCTGCACTTTCAGGCGCTGGCGCAGCAGGTCTTTGATGTTTTCTTCGGCCAACTGCATGCTTTGGCCTTCTTTAACCTTCACGCTGATCGAGCCTACCCGCTTGGTTTTGCCGCTGTTGCCGCCGGCAATGCGGTTGCGGTAGGTGCCAATCGGCACGATGATGATGTCGTCTTGGTCTTGGCCCAGCATGTTTTGGCCTTTTTTGGCCAGCACGCCCACGATGGTCATCGGCACTTTTTTGACCCTGATCACCTGCTCTAGCGGGTCGGCATCGCCAAACAACTGCTGGGCGGTGGTCAGGCCGATCAAGGCAACTTTGGCCGAGCCTTGCATCTCGGCGGCTTCAAAACTGCGGCCACTGCCCAGCGGCCATTCGCGGGCTTCTAAATAGTCGTTGGTGGTGCCAAAGACGGTGGTGCTCCAGTTGCTGTTGCCCGCCACCACCTGCGCGCCGGTGCGCATGCTGGGCGCGGCCACTTGCACTTCGGGCACCTCTTTGGCTATGGCCAGCGCGTCGTCCTCAGACAGCGCCTGGCCGGTTTGCGCGCCCAAACGCACGCCGCCGGTAGTAAGCCCACCGGGCAGCACCAGCATGATGTTGCTGCCCAAGCCCTTCATTTGGTCTTGTACCCGGTTGGTAGCCCCTTGGCCCACGGCGATCATGGAGATCACCGCTGCCACGCCGATGATGATGCCCAGCATGGTCAAAATGCTGCGCAGCGTGTTGGCGGCCAAGGCCCGCAAGGCGCTGCGCAGGGCGGAGAGGAAGTTCATACCTTTGCTTTTTCAACGACAGCAAAAGAAACGGGGTCAGAGTTCAATTTCGCACTTGCGCTGTTCGCTTCGGACTGTTTATCGTCCTGAATTGGGATCTGACCCCATTTCTTATGCTCTACATCCTCAAGAATATGCCCATCTTTAAACACAATTTTGCGGCGTGCCCATGCGGCTATGTCGGCTTCGTGGGTGACCAGCACCACGGTCATGCCCTGTTGGTTCAGGTCGGTCAGCAAGCGCATGATGTCTTCGCTGGTTTGGCTGTCCAGCGCGCCGGTGGGTTCGTCGGCCAAAATAAGCTGCGGGCTGTTGACCAAGGCGCGGGCAATGGCCACGCGCTGCTGCTGGCCGCCCGACAGCTCTGAAGGGGTGTGGCCCATGCGCTGGGCCAAGCCCACTACTGCCAACGCTGCAGCTGCTTTATCACGCCGCTGGGCCGATGGGGTGCCGCTGTAGACCATCGGCAGCTCTACATTTTCTAGCGCGCTGGTGCGGGGCAGCAGGTTGAACTGCTGGAAGACAAACCCAATGCGCCGGTTACGGATGGAGGCAAGCTGGTCAGAGCCCATGCTTTGCACGGCTTCGCCGGCCAAGCGGTACTCGCCTGCGGTAGGCAGGTCAAGGCAGCCCATGATGTTCATGAGCGTGGACTTGCCTGAGCCTGATGCGCCCATGATGGCGACAAATTCGCCCTCGGCAATGTCCAGCGACACACCGCGCAGCGCGTGCACGGTTTGGTCGCCCATGGTGTAGACCTTGGTGAGGTTGCGGGCTTGGATAAGGGCCATGGTGGTTGTGCTTAAGAGGGCATGTGTAGGCAACGCATGCTTAAAACGGCATGTGAAGGCAACGCATACTTAAAACGGCATGCGCGGGCCAGTGGGCCGCTGGGCACTTGCGCCACCACCGCTGCCACTGCCCCCAGCGCCAGTGAGTGTGCCGATGATGACCAGTGTGCCTTCTTTGAACAGCTCTGCGTTGGGCGAGTTGGGCGTGACCAGCAGCTCGGTGCTGGTGCCGTCGGTGATGCCCAGGCGCACGTTGTAGGCCACCGGCTTGCCGTCTGCGCCCTGCAGGTAAATGCGGCCACGGGTGCTGGTGCGGCTGCTGGCTTCGGCCTGCAGTGCGGCGTATTTGGGCTTTTGCTCAGCGCTGAGCAGCTCGCCAATTTGCGCACGGGTGTCGGCCAAGATGCGTTCGCGCGCTTTGGGGCGGTCTTCGGCAGCCATGTCGCGCAGTGCGGCAAATTTGGGCCGCGCCTCGGCATAGATGGCATCTACCTTGGCTTGCTGGTTGGGCGAGAGCTGCAGCTCGGGTACCAAGCGGTTGCGAAACTCGGCCAGCGGACCACCACCTGGGGCCCCGCCTGGGCCACCAGTTTGGCCACCGCCTTGCTGCGCAGGTGCAGCAGGATTAGCGGGCGCATCTGCAGCAGCAGAAAGCGCTGCAGCCGGTTTTGCTGAAGAATTAGTTGCTGCTTGTGGGGCAGACTCTGCGCTGGGCTTAACCGTAGGATTTGCAGCCGGGGTTTTTACACCACCGTTAGCCTGTGTTGTGGCCTTTGGCACTGCAGATGGCGCAGTCGGCGCGGCATTGGCACTGCGGCTGGGTGCGTTGGCTACGATGTCTTGGTATTTAGCGCGCTGCTCAGGGCTGAGCATGGCGCTAATCTTTTGGCGCATCTCGATCATCACTTTTTCACGCGCTGGGGCGCGCTCCTCATCGGGCAGGTCGCGCAGGGCCATGAACTTGGGGCGCAGCTCAGTTGAGATGGCCTCTAGCTTGGTTTTTTGTTCGTCGGTCAGTTGCAGTTCTGTAGCCAAACGCTCTCGCATAGCGCCCATACCACTTCCACTACCGCCTGCGCCACCACCACCTGCGCCGCCAGCCTGCGCAAATGCCTCGCCCATCCAGCTAAAGCGCGACTGGCCTGTGGCCGTGCCCGTTGCTGCAGACGCACCTGTCGATGCGGGCTCCACCCCCGCTATGCGCACACGCAGTGCGGCGTTAGGCACCTTCAGCACATCTTGCCGCACATCGGTAATCAAACGCACATTGGCCGTCATGCCCGGCAGCAGTTTATTGCCCACATTGGTAAACGCCACCACCGCCACATAGGTCACTACGTTGGCCACGTTTTGCGCGGCTTTGCGCACTTGGCGCACCTCACCGTCAAAGGTTTGGCCGGGGTAGGCATCCACCGTAAAGCTGGCCTTTTGCCCGTTGCGAATGCGCCCTACATCGCTCTCGTCGATGCTGGCATCTACCTGCATGTCCGACAGGTTTTGGGCAATCACAAACAGCTCGGGCGACTGCAAACTGGCGGCCACAGTTTGGCCTTTTTCTATCGCGCGCTTAATCACTATGCCGTTCACAGGCGAGGTAATTTTGGTGCGCGACAGGTCAATACGGGCCTGGGCCAGCGCAGACTCGCGCTGCTGCACATTGGCCTGCGCACTTTTAATCTGCGCCTGGGTCACGCCCAGCTGGGCTTGGGCTGCTTTGACCGACTCGTTGCTAGAGGCCAGCAGTGCGCGGGCTTTGTCGGCCACGCTTTGCGCCACAAACTGTTTGTCTACCAAAGACTGTTGGCGGTCTAAATCTCTTTGCGCTTCGGTTTGGTCCACTTGCGCGCGCGACACCGCTGCGTTGCTGGCGGCAATATTGGCCTGCGCGGTCAACACCGCTGCCCGGGCTGCATCCACATCGGCCTGAGCCGAGCGCACACGGTACTCAAATGTTTCGGGGTCGATGGTGGCAATCAGCTGGCCGGCTTTGACCTCGGAATTAAAGTCCACCAGCAGTTCTTTGATCTGCCCACTCACCTGCGTGCCCACCGACACCTGGGTGACAGGGTTCACCGCGCCACTGGCCGACACCGTGGCCTGCAAACTACCCCGCTCTATTTTGCTGGTGCGGTAGCCCACGTCGTCCGCCTTCGCGCGCTGCGTCCACCACCAGCCACCGCCTGCAGCCAACGCCACAAGCACAGCCCCTGCTACCCAAGTCACTTTTTTCATAGCTTGCATTGTATGAATCTGCCGCGCACGCCGGGTGTCTGGCGTGTAAATAGGCCTTAAAAATGCATCTCACGCTGCCAAATCTGCACTTTGTCGCAAGCCGCTGGGCGAAGGCCGCGCTTTGGCGGACATTAGCAACTTCCAGTTTTTAGGATTTTGTCATGCTCAACACCCCTTTGAAGTTTCTCCGCCCACAAACATGCGCCGGGCTCTTGCTGACAGTGTCTGCTGCGTGCGCTTCGTTTGCCGTGCATGCGGCAGACCTCACCATCATTGTCAATAACGTACAACAAGATGCAGGGCAAGTCATGCTGGCTTTGTTCAACAGCGCAGAAGACTTTCCTAAAACCATCAGCCAAGGCACACTGGCCTTGGCCAAAGAACGCAACCCCAGCGGGCAAGTACGCTTAAGTTTCAAAGGCCTGGCCCCCGGCCAGTATGCCGCCTCGGCCTACCACGACGTAGACGGCAACAGCAAACTCAATGCCAACCTGATGGGAATTCCCAGCGAACCCTACGGCTTTTCTAACAAAGCACGCGGCAACTTTGGCCCACCGTCCTTCAAAGAGGCTGCCATCACCGTCGGTGAGCAAGACATGACGATTGAAATATCACTTAAGTAAGGAGCCATCGCTATGCCCTGCCCAGTGCCAACCAACCTGCACCGCCGCCGCTTGCTTCAAGGCTTGGCTTGGGGCGGCGCAGGTGCCGCAGGCCTGCTATCGCCTTTGGCACGGGCTTGTGCTACAGACCGCGCGACTGCTTTTGCACGTGCGTATGCGCCCTACGACGGCCCGCTTAACGCCACAGCAGGTGGTGGGTTTAACGGCACGCTGGCAACCACCAACATACCCGTGCGCGGCAAAATTCCTGCGGGCCTGCGCGGCACACTGTACCGCAACGGTGCAGCCCGCTTCAAGCTGGGTAGCACACGCTATACCCATTGGTTTGACGGCGACGGCATGGTGCAAGCATTTAATTTTGCAGACGGCAAAGCCAGCCACCTGGGGGTGTTGCTGCGCACGCCCAAGCTGGTTGAAGAAGAAGCAGCGGGCCGCTTTTTGTATGCAGGGTTTGGCACGGAGATGGCCGACAGCCAGCCTGTAGACCGGCCCGACCTGCTCAACACCGCCAACATCAACATGCTGTCCATGAACGGCGGGCGCGATTTGTACGCCCTGTGGGAGGGCGGCTCAGCCACCCAGCTCAACCCCCAAACCCTGGCCGTGCAAGGCTTTAAGGCTTGGTCACCTGAGACAGCGGGGGCTTCGTTTTCAGCCCACCCACGGCGCGCACCTGATGGCACGCTGTGGAATTTTGGCTATGCACCGCACAGCGGCAAACTGGTCATCTACGAGATCAGTGCCCAAGGCCAGCTCAAGCGCCAAGCCGCCATTGCCGCCCCGCAGGCAGACATGGTGCACGACTTTGCCATTACCCGTAACTACCTGGTTTTTCTGCTGATGCCACTGCACGCCAAGCCCCACACGCCTGCTGCCGGCAGTTTAGAGCGCTACACATGGCACAGTGATGCCCCTTTGGTAGCCATGCTGGTACGCAAAAGCGACTTCAGCGTCCGGCATATTGACCTGCCCAATGGGGGTTTATTCCACTTGGGCAACGCTTGGGAAGAAGGCGGCATGGTGCGGCTGGGGTACGCCCGGTACGGCAAGTTTTTAGAGCATTTGAAAAACTTGGTGCTGCCCGCGCCCCAGTCGCCACCAGACCAATTGGCCCGCTGGACACTGGTGGAGATCAACCCAACCCAAGGCACAGCGCGGCACATCGACACCGGACTGCAGGGCATAGAGTTTCCAAGCTTCGATACACGCCGCACCGGCGAGAAAACCGACTTCACCGTGCTCATGCAAAACACCCACTCAGAGGCCGATACCTCTACGGGCAATGACACTGTAGTAGCCTTGTCAAACAACAAAATACAGCGCTACAGCTACGGCAGCCATTGGCTTGCTGAAGAGCATGTGCTGGTACCTGCGCCTGGCAGCACAACGGAGCTTGGCGGCTGGGTACTCGGCACGGCTTTTCACACCACCACACATAAAACCACGCTCAGCATATTTGAGGCCCATGCACTGGCCAAAGGGCCTGTGGCGCAGCTGTCGCTGCCCTACGGTTTACCGCTGGGTTTGCATGGGCAGTTTGTAGCTGCGTAACCACCACCGGCTGGGTCTTGGGCTGCTGGCCCATCACATCTACCAAAGCCTCTACCAAAGCCACAATTTACCTGGAGTTAAGCTATGCAAACCACTCTCAAAACCCTGCATTTACTGGGCGCATTTTTATTCATCGGCAACATCATTGTCAGCGGCGTTTGGAAAGCCGTGGCAGACCGGGGGGATGATCTGGCCGTGGCTCGCTTTGCCACGCGCTTGGTCAACCTGACCGATGTGGTGTTCACGGGCCTGGGCGCCCTACTTTTGTTAGCGGCTGGGCATGCCTTGGCGGGCCGACACGGCGGCATTATTGCCAACCCTTGGATGGTGTGGAGCTACGCTGCCTTTGCACTGTCTGGCCTGGTGTGGGTGGCCGTGCTGGTGCCGATTCAAATTCGCCAAGCACGGCTTTTGCGCAGTGCACACAACACCATCCCCAACGAGTACAAGCGTTTGGCGCGCCTGTGGTCTGTGGCCGGTATTTTTGCCACGGTGGTCACGCTGCCGCCCATTTACTGGATGGTAGCGCGTGCCGTCTAAGCCCCTATTTTTAACCAGTCTGTAAGGAGTAACTATGACCCCCCAAGAAATTGACCAGCTTGCCCGCAAACGCGCCAACGCCAAGCTAGGCTGGCTCATGCACGCCAGCGTTTACCTGATCGTCAACGCATTTTTAATGGCCCTGTCGCTGTGGCACGGCAAGGCTTGGGCAGCTTTTCCCTTGCTAGGCTGGGGGCTTGGCTTGGCCCTTCACGGCGCAGCGGTGTGGTTTGCAGGCGCAGGCAGCGCCCTGCGCGAGGGCTTGGTCGAGCGTGAGCGTGCGCGGCTTACTGCGCAGCGCGACCCTTGGTAAAAAACCAGCTGGCGCGCAACGGGTGCAGCAACTGCGGCATACTGCTGTGATGGCAGATTCACCACCAAAATCGGCACCCGTACAAGCCCCACAGCCGCCCGCACAGAGCAGCCAGCGCTTTCCGCTGGCCAGGCTGGCCAAGCACATGGGGCTGGTGCTGCTGTTTAACGTGGCCTTGTCCATCGCCATCACTGTTTTTGGCAACGACTCTTTTCAACAAAACTTGCTGTACTCCCTGCTGATTGGCCTTAGTATTTGGTTTTTGATTGATGTAGGGCGATTTTATTTTTACCCCGACGGCTGGGGTGACCGAGGCCCTATGGCCGTGCTGGTTTTGGTTGGTGTGTTGGTGGGCTATTTTGCAGGCTCTGCTGCGGGTGATTTGCTGCGCGGGGCTGCGCTATTACAGGGCATTACCAGCCGGCCCAAGACCATGCTGGGCTTTTTATTGATGTCACTGGCAGCAGGTACCGTCATCACTTTTTACTTTTTCAGCCGCGAGAAACTGGCCAGTGCCAACCTAGACCGCGAAGAAGCACAGCACCAAGCCAGGCAGGCACAGCTTACCCTGCTGCAAAGCCAGCTTGAGCCGCACATGCTGTTTAACACCCTGGCCAACCTGCGCGCCTTGATAGCTACCGACCCCGTACGCGCTACCCACATGCTAGACCGCTTAAACGACTACCTGCGCAGCACACTGGGTGCGTCGCGCGCGACAGAGCATCCTTTAAGCGCTGAGTTTGACCGCCTGCGGGATTACCTGGAACTGATGGCCATCCGCATGGGGCCGCGCCTGCGCTACACGCTAGATTTGCCAGCAGGGTTGGCAGCGGCATCCGTACCGCCCCTGATTTTGCAAAGCTTGGTAGAAAACGCCATCGTGCATGGGCTAGAACCCCAGGTAGCCGGTGGTGAAATTCACATCAGCGCCGACAGTGACCCCACCTCGCTGGTGCTGCAGGTGCGTGACACGGGCCCAGGCTTTGATGCAGCGCAAACGCCAGAAGGCTTTGGCATCACCCAAGTGCGCCAGCGCTTAGCTACCCGCTACGGCCAGCATGCTACTATAGAATTAATAGCTAACTGTGCAGTATTTCCTTGGGTGGTAGGCACAAATGACATGCAAAATGGAGGTGATGTTGAAGTTCAAAGTGGTACCACCGTCACGCTGCGCATACCGCTTACCCCACTACCGCTTACCCCGCTACCGCCTGCCTAAGCTTGCACGTAACCATGTCTGCCGCCCTGTCCAGCCACCATCCCACTGCCATGATTGCCGAGGACGAGCCGCTGCTAGCCCAAGCCTTGGCGCGTGAATTGCAAGCAGTGTGGCCAGCGCTGCACATTGTGGCCAGCGTGGGCGACGGCCTAAGCGCCGTGCGTGAGGCGCTGCGCTTGCTACCCAATGTGCTATTTTTTGACGTGCGCATGCCCGGTTTGAGCGGGCTAGATGCAGCGGCTGACATTGCCGACCAATGGCCACAGGACACTGCGCTACCGCAATTGGTCTTTATTACCGCCTACGATGAATACGCCGTACAAGCGTTTGAACATGCCGCTGTAGACTACCTGCTCAAGCCCCTGCAAACCGCCCGTTTGGTGCAATCTTTAGAACGAATTAGGCCTCTGGCCCAAGTAAATGCTGCACGGGCAGCTATTAAAAACGAAGTAAGCCAAACTGCAGACGTAGCCCCTGCTATTCCTGTTACCGCTGCTTCTGATGCCGCCGCCGCTGCTGCCACTGACGCAAACGCGCTCGACCAACTGCGCTATTTGCTCAGTGCACAAAGCGCAGCACATGCTGCGCAGCCTGTACCCCGGCTGCAGCGCCTGCAAGCCAGCGTGGGCAACAGCATTGTGATGGTGCCTATAGGCGACGTGCTGGTGCTGCAAGCGGCAGACAAGTACGTGCGCGTGCTCACCGCGCACAAAGAGTTTTTAATCCGCACACCCATCAAAGACCTGCTGCCCCAGCTAGACCCCGATGTGTTTTGGCAAATTCACCGCAGCACACTGGTGCGCGCCAGTGCTATTGAAGAGGTGCGCCGGGACGACACGGGCCGCCTGCGGCTGCATTTGCAGGGCCGTAACAATGCAAACAGTGTGCTGGAAACCCTGGTAGTGAGCCGGTTGTTTGCCCATCTTTTTAAAGCGATGTAATTTTTGCAGTGTTGATTTGCTGTGGCTAATGGTCACAGCAAAATCTTAATCTCAAATATTGCTTGTAAGTTACTCTGCCGTCCGGCACTGTAAGACAGGAAAGTTGAGGTGCATCTTTTGGGGGTAAAGCTAGGCTTTAATCTTTGAAAAATACGCAAGCTGCGACAATCATTCATCCGCCCCGCCAAAGAATTCGTTATACGTCGCAGCGCTGGGTAAGTCGTCCGTTCAATCGCCTGCAGAGCACTGGTCATGTCTATCGGTTCGCGCTTAACGAGCCTGTTTTGTATCAATAGTTTAAGGATGTGGACATTGCGCCGATGAGCGATTATGATAAAAAGTAGAGCATAGTAATCGAACAACAATTCAACGGTAGCCGCCAATGGAACATCCTGAGCCCAAGCTTTCACTAGCACCCGCACCCAAAGCCGAAGCCGAAGCCAGCGCCGATTGCGCGATGCCATACGTAGCGCCTCCTGCGCACCCGCCACCTTCGCTTATCGCAGCCACGGTTTCTAATCGCCTCGCGCTGACCGGCCTGCTTGGGTTGGGGCTCGTGGCCTGTGGCGGTGGAGGCGGGAACGATGCCTACCAGTCGGAAGCTTGCCGTCACCAACACCAACTCCAACACTAACGCCAACTGCAACTGCAACTGCAACACCAACACCAACACCAACACCAACACCAACACCAACACCAACACCAACACCAACACCAACACCAACACCAACACCAACTCCAACTCCAACTCCAACTCCAACTCCAACTCCAACTCCAACTCCAACTCCAACTCCAACTCCAACACCAACACCAACACCAACACCAACACCAACACCAACACCAACACCAACACCAACACCAACACCAACACCAACGCCAACGCCAACGCCAACGCCGACTCCATCTCCATCTCCGGCACCAGATCCCTCTCCCTCTCCCTCTCCAATTGCACGATCCGAAGCTTCTCGGTTTCTGGGACTGGCCAGCTTCGGCGCGACCGATGCCAGCATCGACGATGTGGTCAGACTTGGTTACGGTGGCTGGGTGGATCAGCAGTTAACCTTGCCTCAGGCCATGCATCTGGCTCACGTTGATCGCTGGATGTTTCAAATCGAACCCAATAAGAAGCCCTGGGAATACGCCCGCAACCTGCTTGATTCGTTCTACATGCAGGCCGTGCGCGGCCCCGACCAGGTACGTCAGCGTGTGGTCTTTGCGCTGTCGCAGATTTTTGTCGTGTCAATGGCCAGTAATGAGGTGATTGACAGGTCGCGCTGCCACACCAGTTACGTGGATATGTTGGGACGTAACGCCTTCGGTAACTTCCGTACCCTGCTGGAGGAGGTATCTATTCACGGCATGATGGGTGTTTACCTTTCTCACCGTAAGAACCAAAAGGAAGACACAGTTAAGGGCACATCGCCCGATGAGAACTACGCACGCGAGATCATGCAGCTATTCTCAATCGGCCTGGTACAGCTCAACCCTGACGGCACGCCCAAGCGAGACAGCACAGGCAGCACAATCGCTACCTATGGCAATGCCGATGTCGTCGGTTTGGCCAAGGTGTTCACAGGCTGGAGTTGGGTACCTAAGGACACTAGCAATTACCGGTTCTTCGAAGACTTTCCTGACTCCAGCATTCAAATCCAGCCAATGGTGCCTTACGAGCAGCATCACTCGACCTCTGAGAAGCGCTTCCTCGGTGTCACCGTGCCCGCCGGCACCACAGCACGACCCAGCCTGAAAATCGCACTCGACACGCTGTTCAACCACCCCAACACGGGGCCGTTCATCGGCCGCCAGCTCATTCAGCGGCTGGTCACGAGCAACCCATCGCCAGCCTACGTGTCCCGCGTCGCTGCAGCGTTTGCCAACAACGGTGCCGGTGTCCGCGGCGACATGAAGTCCGTGATCCGTGCCATTTTGCTCGATAACGAGGCCCGCTTGCCAGTCAAGGCCGGAGACGGCCGTCTTGGCAAAGTACGTGAGCCGGTGCTGCGCCTCACTGCCTGGGCGCGTTCGTTTGGTGCGAGCTCGGCATCAGGCGAGTTCCGAATCCGTCAGACAAATAGCATTGGCCAGACACCGCTGAGCGCGCCGTCGGTGTTCAACTTCTATCGTCCGGGTTTCGTGCCACCGGGCTCGGCAATTGGCGCAGCAGGGCTGGTTGCGCCAGAGTTGCAAATCAACACCGAGTCTCAGGTAACCTCCTATTTGAACTTCATGCGGGGCGTGGTCGAGAATGGCACTGGCGACAGCCAAGACGTGAAATGCAGCTATGCAGCAGAAATGGCCCTCGCGCCGAACCCTGATGCGCTGATTGATCGGGTGGATCAGCTACTCACCGGCCAGCGTCTGAGCGCAGCTACGCGCAGTGCCATGCGCACTGCTATTGCGTCGGTGCCGATCACGGCTAGCAATGCGGCACTCACACGGGCGCGCATTGCAGTACTCTTGGCCTTGTGCAGCTCCGAGTTTTTAGTTCAAGTCTGAAGCCCACGAAATGAAAAAGTCCAATACATCTAACCCTAGTCGCCGCCACTTCCTAGAGACGGCGACGAAATTCACCACCATGGGCGTAGCGATTCCCATGGCGCTGAACCTCGCCGGCATCCAGGCTGCCGCGGCGCAGACCACCAGCGACTACCGCGCCCTGGTGTGCGTGTTCCTCTTCGGTGGTATGGATCAAACCAGTACGTTGGTGCCCTTCGACACCAACGAGTTCTCCGTGCTGGTTGCGGCGCGGGGTGACATCGCCCGGCCGGCCGCAGACTTCGTTTCGCTCGGCCGCGTGGCCTCCCAGGCCAACCGCAGCTTTGCGCTGGCCAAGGAGCTTTCACCTCTGGAAAAACTCTACACGGCTAAGAAGCTGGCGATAGTGGCCAACGTGGGGCCGATGTACGCGCCACTGACCAAGGCCCAGTTCAACGCAGGCGCGGAAGGTGTGCCTCCACAATTATTTTCGCACAACGATCAACAGTCAGTGTGGCAGTCCTCGGGTGTCGAGGGTGCCACGGTCGGCTGGGGCGGACGCTTCGGCGATCTGCTTGCGTCGAGTAACGCAAACAACCCCATATTCAGCACGATCTCTGTGAACGGCACAGCGGTTTTCTTGTACGGCAACAACGTGCAGCAGTTCCAGGTTGGCAGCGGCGGGCCCGCTACTGTCCCGTCTCTGAAGATGCTCTACGGCTCAACCCAGGCGAGTACGGCACTGCAGCAGATCATCACCGCTAATGCAGGATCACTTTTTGAGTCGCATCTTGGTCAACTCACAGACCGTGCGCTCAAGGCCAACCAGACCCTGAACACTACCCTCTCTGCGGCTCCAGCACTGAACACCGTATTCAACGGGAGTAACTCTTTGGCTCAACAGCTGAAGATGGTGGCCCGGCTGATTTCGGTACAAAAGAACTTGGGCATGGGGCGCCAGGTGTTCTTCGTCGGCATGGGTGGCTTCGACCACCACGACTCGCTGGTCTCAGGCTTGCCGGGTCTGCACACCACGGTGGCCGAAGCGATGTCCAGCTTCTATGATGCCACCGTTGAATTGGGCGTGGCAGATAAGGTGACGACCTTCACCGCATCGGAATTCGGGCGCACGCTCACCAGCAACGGCTCCGGTTCCGATCACGGATGGGGGGGCCACCAGTTCGTTATGGGCGGCGCGGTGCGTGGTGGCACGATCGTTGGGAGCTACCCTACTGTCGCGTTGGGCACTGCTGAAGACTTGGGCCGGGGCCGCTTGCTGCCCACGACCTCGACATCACAATTTGCAGCCACACTGGGGAGCTGGTACGGCGTGCCAGCTGGCTCAATGGCCGATGCGCTGCCGTACATCAACAACTTCAGCGTTAAGGACTTGGGGCTGTTTTTGTAGGCGTGTGAGCCACTTTACTTGAGATTTCCTGGACGAGCCACCGTGTAGCGTGACTGACCTAGCTCCTACGGCTGGGCCGTTGGAGCAGCCTGCTGGCGCGTATTTTTGAGTCTACTGGGTAACCCATTCCGACGGATAGGAAATTCAACCTCATAAGGCCAAGTAGGGCATGAATTTAGTGCACAAAAGCGCCACTGATCGAGCAAGTTAGAGCAACCGCAGTCTGCGTAGTGAGTCCGCCGAACGCAAATTGGCTTTCGCCCGGTGGCGCACGCAGCCCTTGCCCGCACCGGGCTTGAATAGCTGTTTCGATCACTCACCAGTTGACTCACTGATCTACATCAAAGCCTGGGCTGGGTTGCTCATTCAAATCCCAATCTGGCTCGCATTCGATGCCCTCGCCTACCAGCGCATCTGAGCGCCACACAGGAGGCATAGCAACGGGAACACCTCATAGATACGGGCAATCAGCACCGCCCACAGGTAGTGCGCCTGTGCGCGTTTGGGCGGCGCAGGTTCGGACTGTGTTGGCGCTGCATTGCCCGGTGAAAACCCAGGCACGCCATCGGTCGTACTGGCTGCCTCGGCTGGTACCCTTGTAGGGTAAGCGCTCCATAAACTACACCCTATCAGTGAGACGGGAAATCTGGAATGCTGGTGTCCACGCAAACAAGGTGGACACATGTGATGGAGAAAGATT
>JAYWGO010000122.1:0-14188 GCA_043778205.1 Polaromonas sp.
TATGCTGCATAAATAATGGCAAAACTGAAGCAAAAGCAGACTTACTTCACGTATTGGGCCCGGCAACGTAGCGCACAGCAGCTGGCACGCGGTTTGCAAGTATTCTTTGCTTTTTAACCTAACTGGAGATTTTTATATGAAGCGTACTCTGCAAAAGGGTTTTACCCTGATCGAATTGATGATCGTTGTGGCGATTATCGGCATTTTGGCTGCAGTGGCATTGCCTGCTTACCAAGACTACACCAAGCGTGCAAAAATGTCTGAAGTAGTTTTGGCTGCCAGTGCTTGCCGCACAGCAATTACAGAAGCATCGCAAACGGGTCTGCCAGTTGCATTGACAGTAGCTGACGGCTTCGGTTGCGGAGAAGGCGGTACAGCTGCTGCTAAGAATTCACAGTATGTTCGTACAGTGTCAACATCTATTGCTGGTGTAATTACAGTTACAGCTGACAAGATTGATGGTACCAATATCGATGGCAAAGTAATCAAACTACAACCTTACACTACAGGTGAAGCTGCTGCTGGTGACATTGCTGTCGCTGCTGATTTTGTAACCGGCACTGCAAAAGCAGTTAAAGCATGGAAGTGCGGCCCCTTTGGTGTTACAGCAACTGATATTGCTATCAAATTTCTGCCAGCTAGCTGCCGCGCTGTTGCAGTTTAATTTGAGTAGTTATATTGATTTAGCGACCTAGTGTTAAAAATGATGCCGCCAACTTTGGCGGCATTTTTTTTGAACCTGCATGCCACTTTTTAGATTTCTGTCGGAGTGTTCGCAAATTGGTAAATCGGCACACTCCACATTCAAAAATTCAGCAGTGTAACTGCTAGCAGTTACAAAAAGTTTATCGAGTGTATTGATTGCTCGAAATTAAACCCACTCCAACATTCAGGTGAAATATGAACCACACTAACCAAAAAGGCTTTACGCTCATAGAATTAATGATCGTGGTAGCAATTATTGGAATATTAGCGGCTGTAGCCTTGCCAGCATACCAAGACTACACCAAGCGCGCTAAATTAAGCGAAGCTGTCTTGGCAGCCAGCGTTTGCCGAACCGCAGTTACCGAGGCCTCGCACACCGGGCTCGCCGCTGCATTGCTAGTGGCAAACGGATTTGGTTGCGGCGAAGGCGGTACAGCAGCTGCTAAAAACACGCAATATGTGCGCAATGTATCAACCTCTACGTCAGGGGTCATTACAGTAACGGTTGATAAAGTTGATGCGTTGCTGGTGGACGGCAAAACTATCAAGCTTCAACCCTACACAACTGCAGAGGGCTTGGCTGCAGACATAGCAACAACCACTGACTTTGTGTCAGGCACTAATAAATCTATCAGGGCATGGAAGTGCGGGCCGTTCGGTACTGCGGCCACTGACCTTAGCATTAAGTTCCTGCCAGCTAGCTGCCGCGCTGTTGCCGTCTAGTGGTGACTACACAACCTGTTTGTCAAGGCAGCGCCAACGATGCACTCTGATAATACCTTCTTGGGCACTCTCTAAACTAAGATCGAGCACTGCACTTCGTGTTTACTGGTGAGGCTTAAATTAAAACGGCGGAAAGCAAAAAATTAGCGCGTTGTTAGTTTTGCTGCTCCATTTTTTCGGGAAATAGCAAGTTTGCAAATCAAAGCTTATATGACCATTTTTCACCGTTTAAATCATGCCTTTAAAGCTGCGGGCGTTCACTTAGGGTTAAGTTTTTTGGTTGCAGGCATGGCAGCATTGCTGGTATTTGGACTTTGGTATCCTTTTCCTTACCAAGAGCTAGCGGGTGGCAGAGAACTATTTTTGCTTATTATTATTGTGGATTTGGTGTGCGGTCCTTTGCTGACCTTAGTATTGTTTAACCCATTAAAACCCAAGAAAGAGCTTGTAAGAGATTTATCTCTAGTAGCTGCAATACAGTTAGCAGCTTTAGTCTATGGTTTGTATACCGTGGCTCTAGCGCGTCCTCTTTATATGGTTTTTGAAGTTGATCGTATGAAGGTAGTGACGGCTGCAGATATAGACACTTCTGAATTGCCTAAAGCAGATGCTAGATGGCGTAACTTACCTTGGACCGGCCCAAAAGTTATTGGGTTGAGAGAGCCGTTAAACGCAGACGAGCAACTGCAGAGCATTGATCTGTCACTTCAGGGTGTAGACTCGTCAGCCAGGCCACATTGGTGGCAAGACTATGACTTAACAAGAGAACAAGCTATTAAAAAAGCAAAACTGGTCTCCGCACTTAGAATAAAGTACCCTGCACACAACAATTTAATTCAAGCTGCTATCCAAGATAGCGGACAATCAGAAAATTCTTTAAAGTGGCTGCCCCTTACTAGCTTTAAAACCCGGGACTGGATTGTATTTATTGATGCTACATCTGGCCTACCTAAAGCCTATATAGCACTTGACGGTTTTTGATTTAAGGATTTTTTCCACTGCCACTATGCGATCAATCCTCCTCACCGGCGCAGCCGGCTACATCGGCTCACACACCACACTGGCGCTGCTAGCCCAAGGCTTCTCGGTGCTGGGGGTAGACAACCACTGCAACAGCTCGGCGCAGGTGTACCAGCGGGTTAAAAAACTGGCGGATGCGCGCACACCAAGGGCCTCCGGTAGACTGACGCATGCTGCGCTGGATGTGCGGGATGAAGCGGCTTTGACGGCGCTGCTAGAGGCGCACCCGGTGGATGCTTGCATTCATTTTGCGGCGCTTAAAGCGGTGGGCGAATCTACGCAAAAGCCTTTGGAGTATTTGCACAACAACATGGGTGGGTTGCTGTCGGTGTTGAACGTGCTGCAGGCCAAGGGGGTGGGCAAGATGGTGTTCAGCTCGTCGGCCACGGTGTATGGCGACCCGGAATTTGTGCCGCTGACTGAGGCCGCGCGGCTGCAGGCGGTGTCGCCTTACGGCGTGACCAAGCTGATGGGCGAGCAGGTGCTGGCCGAGCTGGCCAAGCTGGGGGAGCCGTGGCGCATTGGCACGCTGCGCTACTTTAACCCGGTGGGCGCGCACGAGAGTGGTGAGATTGGCGAACACCCGCAGGGTACGCCTAACAACCTGATGCCCTACATCACGCAAACCGCCACCGGCCAGCGCAAGCAGCTAACCATTTATGGCAACGACTACGCCACGCCCGATGGGACCGGCGTGCGTGACTATATCCATGTGCTGGATCTGGCCCAGGGCCACGTGGCCGCAGTGCAGCGGCTGCTGGCCCAGCCGGGCAGCTTTACCGTGAACCTGGGCACCGGCCAGGGCACCAGTGTGAAGGCGTTGGTAGATGCCTTTGAGCGTGTGAACAACGTGCGCGTGCCGCACGCCGTGGGCCCGCGCAGGCCCGGCGATGTAGCCGCATGCTATGCCGACGCGTCGCTGGCCAAAACCGTGCTGGGCTGGCAAGCTACACGCACGATTGACGATATGTGCCGCGACGCATGGCGCTGGCAAAGCCAGTACCCGCGTGGGTTTGAGTAAGCGGTAAGCCTGCTCTTTGGGTCCTACAGCGCTAAGGCTGCCAAGCACAGGGCGTGCGCTTATGATAGCTGCCATGATGAATGCGCCTGCCGCTAAAACACCGCTTTACAAAGCCACTTTACCGCCGCCACAGCCTGCGCAATGGTTTTGGCTTTCCGCGCTTAAGCGCCAGTACGGCGTTTTTGCATAATGCGCCGGGTGCTGCGAAACCTTGCCTTCTTTACCTGCCTGGCCTTGCCCTGGTTGAACCCGTTTGCGCCGGGCCCGTCGGCGGCCATGGTGCCTTGGTTGGTGTCGCTGGGCTGTGTGGGTGCGGCGGTGGCCTTGCGCTACTTTGGCGCGGCTGCGGTGCCGCGCTTGTCTGCGCCGTGGCTTATTTTCTTTGCTGCCAATGCGCTCTATTTTGCGCTGCGCACGCTGGGGCGTGGTGCTGGAGTAGAGGCGGGGGCTGCGCTGCTGGCCTGGGGCTGCGTGGTGCTGATGGCCTGGGTGGGCATGGGTATAGGTGCTGCTACAGGTTCTGGTGCCGGTAGCAGCACGGGCGCTGGTGAGGGCACGGTAGTGGATGCAAACATCATGCGCATGCGGGTCATTGGCATGCGGGTCATCAGCCTACGCGGCTTGGCTTTGACTTGGCTGGCGGTGGCGCTGCTCAGTGTGCTGATGGGCCTGGCGCAGTACCTGCAAATTGAAGCCTGGTTTGCGCCGTGGATCAGCCATGCCGGGGACGGTGTGGCCTATGCCAATTTGCGCCAGCGCAACCAGTTTGCTACTTTGTGCGGTGTGGGGCTGCTGGCGCTTTTGTACCTGTGCCAAAGCAAGCCTGCGGTGGGCACGCCCGATGCGAAAGCAGCTTGGCCCTGGCTGGCGGTGGCCGTGCTGGCTGCGGGCAACGGCCTGAGCAGCTCGCGCACGGGTGCGCTGCAGTGGCTGCTGATTGCAGTGGCGGTGCTGTGCTGGCGCGCCAGCTTGCAGCGCCGGGTGCTGCAGCTTGGCCTGGGCGCGCTGGCTGTGTACGTGCTGGTGGTAGCGCTCATGCCGTGGTTTGCCGGTGCCGTGGGCAACCCTTCTAGCGGGCTGTGGGGCAGGGCCGCTGAGGACAGTGTGCCCGGTGGGGGCCGCCTGTGGCTGTACCGCAATGTGCTAGAACTGATTGCCCAAAAACCGTGGCTAGGCTGGGGCTGGCGCGAACTGGCCTACGCCCACTACAGCAGCACGTTTAATGTGCGTTTTATAGAGCTGCTAGACAATGCGCACAACCTGCCACTGCATTTGGCGGTTGAGCTGGGCACGCCGTATGCCGCGCTGTTTTGCACGGCCGTGCTGGTGTGGGTGCTGCGCGCCAAGCCGTGGCACGAAGTAGATGCTACGCGCCAACTGGCTTGGGGCATCCTGATGCTGCTGGGCGTGCACAGCATGGTGGAATACCCGCTGTGGTACGGGCCGTTTTTAATGACACTGGGACTGTGTTTGGGGCTACTTCAAGTTCAAAATTTGAAGCCAAATAAGTCTATGGCCCAAGGAAATGCTGCACGAGTAGCTATTAAATACATAGTAATTGGCTTGCTGTGCTTTACCGCCTTTGCTGCGTTTGACTACCACCGCGCCAGCCAAATTTACCTGTCGGAGGCAGCGCGCAGCCCGCGCTACGCAGACAACGCCTTGGCGGCAGCACAGCGCAGTGTGTTGTTTCAAAAGCAAGCGCTTTTTGCACAACTGGTAACCACACCCGTTACCCCAAAAACCGCTGCCCAGGTGCTAGAGCTGGCCATCCAGCTGGTGCACTACTCGCCCGAGCCGCGTGTGATTGAAGCGCTGATAGAGTCGGCGGTGATGCTGCGTTTTGACGACATAGCGATGCAGCACATTGCCCTGTACAAAGCCATGTACCCCACAGACTATGCCGCTTGGACGGCTTTGAAATAGGCCCCTGCCCAGCCCTACCAGGCCAGCCCTACCAGGCCAGCCCTACCAGGCAGCCCTGCCAGCCCTGGATACCACAGCGCACCCCTGCACAACCCGACTTGAGTGGGGTACCCAAGCTGCGTTAACTTCGCTACGATTGCGCCCTTTTAACTCTAGGGAAAATCACCGTGGTAACCACCGTCTCAGCACTTCCAGTCCGCACACACGCAGCATTACCGCACTCCAGCGCGGTCTCGGCGGGCTTTTTAATAGCCGCTTGCTTGGTTGCAAGCAGCGCTGTGCAAGTTGCATTTGCGCAAAATGCGCCTCCAACCGATACTAAAAATACCAGTCCTTGGGACGTTTCTGTGGGTGCCAGCGTGGTCACCATGCCAGAGTACGAAGGCGCAAGCAAGGCCATGGTGGGTGTTGTGCCAGACCTTAACATTCGCTACAAAACAAATGGCTTCGGCACATTCGCTTTGGGGTCCAAATCGAAAGGTTTGAGTTGGACTGCGATCGAAACCGAAGCTTACTCTGTGGGCGTAAGCCTGGGGGACAATACCCTGCGCACCGACAAGAAAAAAGGCACCGTTTTTACCCCTGGTAGCTTGCGCCTTAAGGGCATGGGCGAGATCAAGTCTGCGGCTGAGCTGGGCGTGTTTGGGCGCGTCGATCTGGGCATCCCGATAAACCTGACCGTTCTCAGAGGTACGGGGGACGGCAAAGCCGATGCCAAAGATGGCAGTATTCGCGGCCATGGCGGCACGACGGTAGAGCTCAGCACCTCGATTCCATGGCAAGTTACAAGCGACTTAGGCTTGTTTTTCTCACCCCAAATTGTTTGGGCAGACAAAAAGTACCAGCAAGCCTATTTTGGTGTAACCAGCGTGCAGGCGGCTGCCAGCGGCTTTAAGGCTTACAGTCCTGGCCCAGGGCTCAAAAGCGCTGGGCTGGTGGTAGGTGCGGACTACAAAATATCGCCCAACTGGTCTGCCAATGCCGCGGTGGTTTTTAGCCAGCTGCTGGGCGACGCTGCAAAAAGCCCCTTGGTGCAACGCAAAAGCCAAGCCACGCTGGCCACTGGCATAGCGTACAAGTTTTAAGTTGGCTGGGCCATCAACCTGATGGTTGCCCAATGGTAGATGGGCGTGCCTCGCGATAGCAGACGCGCACTGGCCTGCGCCAGCAGAGCGGTCTGCTTCCGCGCTTATTTTTATTTTTGCAAAGGCTCTCTATGAAACTACATTTATTTTTTACAGCTTGTTTCAGCGCTGCACTGCTGCCTGCCTGTGGCGGCGGCGGTGGCGGCAGTGCTGGCGATGGCAATAACAACAGAAATGCCTTCACCTACACCTTCACCAGCAAAAGCACGCCCAGTGTCGTTTTTACCAACGCCTCGCCCGGCTCAGCGACGGTGGCCGCCAGCGAGAATTTTCGCATTACCAATGGATTTTTTGAGCTGGGCACCCGGTCAGAAACGCCCATATCTGGCACCTGCGAGCTGCGTTTGGTGAGACTGGGTGTGAACGAGTTTGAAGCCAATCTGTCGGCTGCGCCGTGCGTTAAAACCATTGTCTTTTCCAAAGGCGGGGTCTTGTCGGGCATGACGGTAACGGCTAAGTAACTTGCGGTTGTTTTATTTAACGACCTGCTTGCGCAACACTCGCCATACTTATTTTGAACAAGCGATAGGCTTACGCAGTGCAGGGCTGTTACTTTTTGTTAAATCAAACGATTGATTTAACTAGCTATACTGCGAATATGAAAAATCCCCGAACCGACGGTGAAGAATCTCGCCAACGCCTGCTGCATGCTGCGGTGCAGTGCTTTGCCGAGCACGGCTATAGCAAAACATCCACCCGCATGATCGCCACCGAGGCGGGCACCAATATTGCTGCCATTAGCTACTATTTTGGCGACAAGGCGGGCCTGTACCGCGCGGCCTTTACCGAGCCTATGGGCTCGGCGCAAGACGATATTGGCCTGTTTGCGGGCGAGCACATGGCGCTGGACGATGCCTTGCGTGGCTTTTTTAGCGGTTTTATAGACCCACTAAAGCAAAACGTGCTGGTGCGCCAATGCATTCGCCTGCACATGCGCGAGATGGTGGAGCCCACCGGCCTGTGGGAACAAGAAATAGACCAGGGCATAAAGCCCCACCATGAAGCCTTGGTGGCGCTGCTGCAGCGTCACTATGCGGTCAAAAAAGCCGACGACGATATGCACAGGCTGGCCATGTCGATTGTGGCGCTGGGCGTGCACATGTATGTGGGGCGTGACGTGAGCCTGCAAATGCACCCGCAGCTGGTAACCGGCGCCAAAGCACTTGACCTGATGGCCCAGCGGCTGGTGATGTACGCCCGCGCGATGGTGGACGCAGAAGGTGCGCGGCGCCTGGCTGCCGTTGGCAACGGACACGCCAAACCAAGCCCTGCAAAAAGAGCCGCGCAGAACCATGCCAAAGGCAAGCCCGCACACCGCACGGCTACCGCTACCGCTACCAGTGCGCCCACAAAACTACAAGCTCTACTAAAAAGATAAGCACTATGAAACAAGGAGTTACCATGCCACACCGCACCCCAGCTACCGCCAGTCTGCTGGCCGCTTGCCTGCTGGCAGGCTGCGCCAGCACGGCAGGCCTGCCCGATGCGCAGCGCGTGCAAACCGACAGCAACGTTACCGCCCCCGCCACATGGCAAGCCGCTGTACCGCACGGCGGTAGCCTGGCCGCTATGGGCCAGTGGTGGCAGCAGTGGGGCGACAGCCTGCTAGCCGAGCTGCTGGTAGCCGCGCAACAAGACAGCCCCACACTGGCAGCTGCGCGCACCCGCATTGCCCAGGCCCGCGCGCAGCTGACCGGGGCACAAGCTGCATCGCTGCCCAATGTGAACGCAGTGGCCCAAGCCAGCCGGGGCGTGCAAGCGCCCAAAGCCCCCGTGGCCACCAGCACCAGCGCAGGCCTGCAGGCCAGCTGGGAGATTGACCTGTTTGGCGGCAACCGCGCCAGCGCCAGCGCCGCACAAACCCGGCTGGACTCTGCCGAGCTAGGCTGGCACGAAGCCCGCGTGGCCGTAGCGGTAGAAACTGCTGGGGCTTACTACGACTGGCTCAGCTGCCAAACCAGCGCAGCGCTTACGCAAAGCGACGCAGCCTCGCGCGCCGAGACCGCCCGCCTGGCCGAGCTGACCGCCAAGGCGGGGCTTAACGCCCCGGCCAACGCAGCGCTAGCCCGCGCCAGCGCCGCCGAAGCCGCCAGCGGCCTGCGCAGCGCCCAAGCGCAGTGCGACGTAAAACTAAAAAGCATTGTCGCCCTGACCGGGCTGCCCGAGCCTGATTTGCGCAGTAAATTACAAGCAAATATGCCAGTGGCCCAAGGAATTACTGCACAGACAGCTCTGTTTACCATAGCAAGCGTACCTGCCGACGTGCTGGCCCAGCGGCCTGACATAGCCGCCGCGCAGCGCGCCGTGGCCGCTGCCAGCGCCGATGCCCGTGCGGCAGACGCGCGCCGCCTGCCTATCTTGTCGCTCAATGGCTCGATCGCCGGTGCCACCCTGCGCCAAGGCGGCCAAAGCACCGAAGGCATTACCTGGGCGCTGGGCCCCATAGCCCTTACCGTGCCGCTCCTGGACGGTGGCCGCAACCGCGCTAACGCCCAGGCCGCCGTAGCCGCCTACGACGAAGCCGTGGTGGCCCTGCGCGGCAAAGCACGCAACGCAGTGCGCGAGGTAGAAGAAGCCTTGGTGAACCTGGACAGCACCGCCCAGCGCAGCGCCGATGTGCAAACCGCCGCTGCCGGCTACCAAACGGCACTGGTGGCCACCCAAGCCCGCTACAAAGCCGGCCTGGCCAGCCTGGTGGAACTTGAAGACGCACGCCGCAGCGCCGTGCAGTCCCAGCAAAGCCAGCTGGCCCTGAGCCGCGAACGCATAGCCGCATGGCTGGCCTTGTACCGCGCAGCAGGCGGCGGCTGGACAGCGCAAAGCGCTTTGCCTGCCCTGATGCCCACCCCGCTGTAGCACAAGACACCGCCTAAAGCCACAACCCCAGCCAAGCCCCCACCCACCCATGGTGGCCGCCCTGAACCCATTTACCCACTTTACCCCGCGTGGAATTTTTATGACACTAAACCAAATCTTCAAAGCCAACACTACCGCTACCGTAGCTGCTTGTGCGGTTCTTATAGCGACTGCGGGTCTGCTGGCCTCGCAAACCTGGGCACAAAGCGACAAGCCTGCGGATAAAAAGGGCGCTGCTGCTGGTTCTGCCGTTGCCAAAGCCGCCTTAAGCGTCAACGCGGTCAGCCCCAGCAACGCCGCACTGGGCCTGCAGCTGCAAGCCAACGGCAACGTAACCGCCTGGCAAGAGGCCATTATTGGTGCTGAGGTCAACGGCCTCAAACTGCTGGAGGTACGTGTCAACGTGGGCGATATGGTGAAAAAAGGCCAAGTGCTGGCCACCTTCAGCGCCGACACCGCCCGCGCTGACGTGCTGCAAGCCCAGGCCAGCGTGGCCGAGGCGCAGGCCACCGAACAAGAAGCCGCCGCCAACGCCGCCCGCGCCCGCAGCCTGCAAGACACCGGGGCACTGAGCGCCCAGCAAATTGCGCAATACACCACCGCCGAGACCACCGCCAAAGCCCGCGTGGCATCAAGCCGCGCCATGCTCACCAACGCCCAGGTGCGCTTAAAAAACGGCCAGCTCACTGCGCCGGACAACGGCGTAATTTCGGCCCGCTTGGCCACCGTGGGCTCGGTGGTGAACGCTGGCAGCGAGCTGTTTCGCATGATTCGCCAAGGCCGCCTGGAGTGGCGCGCTGAAGTTACCAGCACCGAGGTGGCGCGTATCAAGCCGGGTACTACTGCTTTGGTTACCGCCGCCAGTGGCGCGCAGGTGCAAGGCAAGGTGCGCACCATCGCCCCCACGGTGGATGCGCAAACCCGCAACGCCCTGGTGTATGTCGACCTGCCGCCCAACGCCGACATCAAGGCCGGGATGTTTGCCAAAGGCGAATTTGCCCTGGGCAGCGCCAACGCCCTGACCCTACCGCAGCAGACCCTGGTGCTGCGCGACGGCTTTACCTACGCCATGCGCATTGAGGCCAACAACAAGGTCAGCCAGGTCAAGCTGCAAACCGGCCGCCGCGCAGGCGACGCGGTAGAAATACTGCAAGGCGCTAAAACTGGCGAGCGCTATGTGGCCAGTGGCGCGGCGTTTTTGGCCGATGGCGATACCGTCAAGGTTGTGGCGGCCAGTGCACTTGCGCCCACTGCACTAGCCCCCGTAAAGTAAGTGTTAAAAGTGAAAAGTGCACTAAAAGTGCCTAAGGCCCAAGGAAATGCTGCTCAAGCAGCTATGTTTTTAATAGTATTGTCAGAGAGAACCACCCCATGAACGTATCTGCTTGGTGCATCCGCAACCCGATTGCGTCGATCATGTTTTTTGTCATGCTCAGCTTTGCCGGCATGCTGGGCTACCAAAGCATGAAAGTGCAAAACTTTCCTGATTTGGACGTGCCCAACATCATCATCAGCGCCAGCCTGCCCGGCGGCTCGCCGGCCCAGCTAGAGACCGAGGTCGCCCGCAAGATTGAAAACTCAATCGCCTCGCTGGAAGGCTTGAAGAATATTTACACCAAAGTGCAAGACGGTATGGTCACCATCACCGCCGAGTTTCGCATTGAAAAACCCACCCAAGAAGCGCTGGACGAAACCCGCTCTGCCGTGCAGCAAGTGCGCAGCGACCTGCCCGCTGACCTGCGCGACCCCGTGGTCAGCAAGGTCAACATCTCGGGCGGCGCCGTACTAGCCTATACCGTGCGCATTCCGTCGATGGACGACGAGGCTTTGTCCTGGTTTGTCGACGACACCATCACCCGCCGCCTGCTGGCGGTCAAAGGGGTAGGCTCGGTAGCGCGCGTGGGCGGCGTGAGCCGTGAGGTGCGCATCACGCTGGACAGCGCCAAAATGCAGTCGCTGGGGGTTAGCGCGGCGGCTGTGTCGCGCCAACTGCGCGACGTGCAAATGGAAACCGCCGGGGGCCGCACCAACCTGGGCAGCAGCGAGCAGCCTGTGCGCACGCTGGCCACTGTCAAATCAGCGGCTGAGATTGCCGCCATCGAGCTATCGCTGGATGGCAACGGACGCAAAATTCGCCTAGACCAAATTGCGCAGGTGAGCGACACCATTGCCGAGCCACGCTCTAGCGCGCTGCTCAACGGCGTGCCCGTAGTGGGCTTTGAAATTGCGCGCAGCAAAGGGGCCAGCGAGGTGGACGCAGGGCGCGGCGTGCGCGCGGTGCTGGCCGAGCTCAAAGTTTCGCACCCTGACATGGAGCTGTCGGAGGCGTTTGACTTTGTGACCCCGGTTGAAGAAGAATACGCCGCCTCGCTGACCCTGCTGATCGAAGGCGCGCTGCTGGCAGTGCTGGTGGTGTGGCTGTTTTTGCGCGACTGGCGGGCTACCTTTGTCTCGGCTGTGGCGCTGCCGCTGTCGGTCATTCCGGCTTTTATTGGCATGAACTACCTGGGCTTTTCCATCAACGTAGTGACGCTACTGGCACTGAGTTTGGTGATTGGCATTTTGGTAGACGATGCGATCGTGGAGGTGGAAAACATCGTGCGCCACTTGCGCATGGGCAAAACCCCCTACCAGGCCGCGATGGAAGCGGCCGATGAAATTGGCGTGGCCGTGATCGCCATCACCTTTACCCTGATTGCGGTATTTTTACCTACCGCATTCATGAGCGGCATTGTGGGCAAATTCTTCAAGCAGTTTGGCTGGACCGCCGCGCTGGCGGTGTTTGCCTCCTTGGTGGTGGCGCGCATGCTCACGCCCATGATGGCGGCCTATATTTTGAAACCCATCCCCAGCGGCCATGTGGTGAAAGACGGTGCGCTGATGCAATGGTACATGCGCGCCAGCCGCTGGTGTTTGCGCTACCGCTGGATCACCGTGGCAGCAGCGTTAGCCTTTTTTGCAGGCTCCATCATGCTGATTCCGCAGCTGCCCAAAGGCTTTATTCCGCCCGACGACAACTCGCAAACCCAAGTGAACATTGAGCTGCCGCCGGGCACCAAGCTGGCTGAGACCAGCGTAGCCGCCGAAGCCGCGCGGCTGCTGGTCAGCAAGGTACCGCACGTCAAGTCGATCTACACCACCATCGGCGGTGGCTCGGCAGGCAGTGACCCGTTTGCACCGGGCGGTGCGGCAGAGGCGCGCAAAGCCACACTCACCGTGCTGCTGGCAGACCGCGGCACACGGCCCCGCAAGCAAGGCATTGAAAACGACATTCGCAAAGCGCTAGAGGAACTGCCCGGTGTGCGCAGCAAAGTAGGCTTGGGCGGTTCGGGCGAAAAGTACGTACTGGCCTTAACCGGTGAAGACCCGCTAGCGCTGTCTGCCGCCGCCGCCGCAGTAGAAAAAGACCTGCGCACGATTCCTGGCCTGGGCTCGGTAGCGTCTAGCGCCTCCCTGGTGCGCCCCGAGCTGACCGTGCGGCCCGACTTTGCCCGCATGGCCGACCTGGGCGTGACCAGCATGGCCATTGGCGAGACCCTGCGCATAGCCACCGTGGGCGACTACGATGCCTCATTGCCCAAGCTGAACCTGGCGCAGCGCCAAGTGCCCATCGTGGTGCGTTTGTCCGACGATGCGCGCAACAACCTCAGCGCGCTAGAGCGGCTGATGGTGGCCGGCAGCCGCGGCCCAGTGATGCTCAGCCAAGTGGCCAGCATTGAACTCTCAGGCGGCCCGGCCGTGATTGACCGGTTTAACCGCGCACGCAACGTGCAGTTTGAGGTGGAGCTCTCAGGCCTGCCGCTGGGTGACGTAACTGCACTGGTAGACAAACTGCCCGCCATCCAAAACCTGCCTGCGGGTGTCAAACAGGTCACCATTGGCGATGCCGAGGTGATGGGCGAGCTGTTTGCCAGCTTTGGCTTGGCCATGATGACAGCTGTGCTGTGCATCTACATTGTGCTGGTGCTGCTGTTCAAAGACTTTTTGCACCCCATGACGATTTTGGCGGCACTGCCTTTGTCTTTAGGCGGTGCGTTTGTCGGCTTGCTGCTGGCAGACAAGAGCTTCTCCATGCCGTCATTGATTGGCCTGATTATGCTGATGGGCATTGCCACTAAAAACTCGATCTTGCTGGTGGAATACGCCATAGAAGCCCGCCGCGGCCGCCCCGCCACCGAGACGCAGCCGGCCATCCCGCCCATGAGCCGCCTCGACGCGCTGCTAGACGCATGCCACAAGCGCGTGCGCCCGATTGTGATGACCACCATTGCCATGGGCGCAGGCATGTTGCCCATTGCCCTGAGCTGGGGCGCAGCCGACGGCAGCTTTCGATCGCCCATGGGTGTGGCGGTGTTAGGCGGCTTGATGACATCGACCTTGCTCAGCCTGCTGGTGATACCGTCGGTCTATACGTTTGTAGATGACTTTGAGCATTTTTGCGGCAAGCTGTGGCGCAAGGTGTTTCGGCGCGGGGCTGCTGCTGGCAGTTTGCACGAGGTCTCGGCTAAGGTCTAATTGTGTTTGTGCGCTGTTTATTTTTAAGCTGAAATGGCTTATTGCCCAAGGAAATAATGCTTAGGTAGCTATGGTTTTTGTAGTGTCTTGGTTGACTTTTTGCTTGCTTGTTAGCTTGGCTTAGGTTGTTTTAGCAGCCCGTAGCAAGGCTTGTGTGCCTTAGTTTGCTTGGGTGCTTGTCTGCGGTTGTTTTAGCAGCCCGTGGCAAGGCTTATGTAGGTCTATTTACCTTGGTCGGGCGACGGGACATGTTTTTTGCAAACTTCCGCAAAACACA
>JAYWGO010000123.1:0-54537 GCA_043778205.1 Polaromonas sp.
GGCTAGGGCTTGAAAGTCTTCTCGTCTCATGGCATCACCTAACTTGTTGATTCATAAGGGTTTAGTTTATACCAATAGTTAACGATGACATAGCCTTAATTAACAGCGTATAAATTGCCTGCTCCTATGAATGCGGCGACTTGGGCCTGTCTGCCGATGGCTACGGCTCAGGTGTTTACCGGGCCATGAACCGATGTGGGAATGCCCCAGCGGTTAATGCAGCTTATTGCAGCTTAATGAAGGGCAAATCGCCTTAAAAATCAAAAAATGCAAGTTTTGCTTTTCAAGGTCAAAATAGAGGCATGGACAACACCACCCCTCACGCCCTCTACGCGGCACGCCGCGCCCGCGTCGCATCCCAGCTAGGCAAAGACAGCATTGCCATAGTGCCCACCGCCCCCGAGCGGCAGCGCAACCGCGACAGCGACTTTTTGTACCGCCACGACAGCTACTTTTACTACCTTACCGGCTTTACCGAGCCCGGTGCCACGCTGGTGATCCAGTCAGACGGCAGTACCACCCTGTTTTGCCAGCCCAAAGACCTAGAGCGTGAGATTTGGGACGGCTACCGCCTGGGCCCCGACGCCGCGCCCGAAGCACTGGGCGTAAGCCAGGCTATGACCAACGCCGACATCGACACCCACCTGCCCAAGCTGCTAGAAAACCAGCACACCGTGTGGTACCCGTTCGCCATCTACCCCGGGTTTGAGACGCGCGTAGACGGCTGGCTAGGCAAGGTGCGCGCCCGCGTGCGCTACGGCGCGCTGTGCCCCGAGCAGCAGCGCGACCTGTGCGCCGTGCTAGACGAAATGCGCTTGTTTAAAGACGAGCATGAGATAGCCACCATGCGCCGCGCCGCGCAAATCAGCGCCGGTGCCCACATCCGCGCCATGCAGCTGTGCGCCCGCATGGTCAAAGCCGGCCAAGACGTGCGCGAATACCACCTAGACGCCGAGCTGCTGCACGAATTTAGACTGCACGGCTCGCAATACCCCGCCTACGGCAGCATAGTAGCTGCCGGCGCCAACGCCTGCGTACTGCACTACCGCGCCGACGCAGCCCCTGTACGCAGCGGCGACCTGGTGCTGATAGACGCAGGCTGCGAGCTAGACAGCTATGCCAGCGACATCACCCGCACCTTCCCCGCCAACGGCAAATTCACCGGCCCCCAAAAAGAGCTGTACGAATTGGTACTGGCCAGCCAAGAAGCCGCCATAGCCGTTACCAAACCCGGCATGCGGTTTGTAGACCCCCACGAGGCAGCAGTCAAAGTGCTAGCCCAAGGCATGCTAGACGTAGGCCTGCTCAGTAAAGACAAACACGGCAGCGCACAAGATGTGATCGACCAGCGCGCCTACTTTCAGTTCTACATGCACCGCACCGGCCACTGGCTAGGCATGGACGTGCACGACTGCGGCGGCTATAACGAGCTAAGCGAGCTGGCCAACACCACCGAGCGCAAAGACCCGCTAAGCAACGAAACCATAAAAAACCGCCCCAGCCGCATTCTGCGCGAAGGCATGGTGCTAACCATAGAGCCCGGCCTGTACGTACGCCCCGCAGCAGGCGTGCCCGAGAAGTTTCACAACATCGGCATTCGGATTGAGGATGATGCGGTGGTGAATGCGAAGGGATGCGAGTTGATTAGTCGGGGGGTGCCGGTTGGAGTGGCCGAAATTGAGGCACTAATGCATCCAGATTGATGTACTCAAAATTTGTCTGTCTACCAGCAGCGATTGTTTTGAAAAATCATGGGAGAAGTGGGCTTGAGATTAAGCGTAAACTGGCAGTTTTGGAGGAGAAGGAGCTCGGGAATCCAGAGATCGCTAAGTTCTTTGAAGAACCTATAGTTATGCGACGTTCGTCTTGAGCATTTGAGTACGTATAAGAGCCGGTATCTATTTTATTTTCTATATTCCGATTGATGGGATCGAGCATAACGATCTCGGTACTGTAACTTCCAAATCTTGGTGTGTTGAAACAAACCGCCTTAAATGTAGTTGTACGACATCCAGAAACTTTCTTCCAGGGCTTTATCGGGCGAGAAGGTGATTTCTTTGGCTGCCAATTGCGTACTCTGTTGCTGTGTATAAAACAGTATTTATACTGTTTGTGATCGTTATGTCAAAGATCAGGGGGTTCGGTACGCACCGCGTTCCGAATTCGCGACGCACTGCGTCGCGTTTGTATCGCCAACATGCCGGCGCGTGCATCACTGTTACGTCCTACAGCGACATCATCCAAGCCTTTGCGGTCTTCGTCTAGCCACATGCAATAAGTCTCCATGTTGTACGCAACCTGTGCAGTTAGTTGTCGCTCGTTGGATTTAGGCATTTCACTATCTTCTACCGCTGTTTAGCTTTGTCACGGTTAAATTTCCAGCCGTTAAGTTAGCCGCCTGATGCGCGGCAGCTTTGTTTAAGCCGTGCCCATTCCTGATCTCTTTGGGCGTTGCCTGCTAGCTGCTTTAGGTAATCCAGTACAACTTGGCCAAGACTTTTGCCCATTTTTTGAGCTGCCTCGTTGGCGCGCAGAGCAAGCTGCTTGTCGACTGTGAAAGTGATGCCCACCATAGGCCCTTTTTTAATTTTTTTGTAATTCACATTAAACACTTTATGGGCGGGCACCCAGCCGCATCACTTGCTCCCAATGCCCCGCCTCCACTGGCGTGATCGACAGCCTGTTGCCGCGCTGCAGAATGCGCAGGTCGGCCAGTGTGGCGTGTGCTTTCAAAACAGCTAGCGAGATGAGGGGCAGTTTGCGTACCAGCAGCACGTCCACATGCAGCCAGCGGGGGTTGTCTGGTTTGGATGTGGGGTCGAAGTATGTGCTGGCGGGGTCAAACTGGGTGGCATCGGGGTAGGCGCTGCTACTGATTTGCACAATGCCGGCGATGCCGGGCTGGGGGCAGCTGGAGTGGTAGAAGAAGGCCAGGTCGCCTACTTGCATGGCGTCGCGCATGAAGTTGCGGGCTTGGTAGTTGCGCACGCCTACCCAGGGGACGGGTTGCTGCGGGTGGGCTACCAGGTGGTCAATGCTGCAGTCGGCGGGTTCAGACTTCATTAGCCAGTAGCGCTGGGGGGCTGGGGGTGTGGCGGCTGTGGGTGTGGCGGTTAATTGCATGGCGGCTTCCAATGCGGTGCGGGGTACGGAGATGGGCGAGTGGGAGAATGCAGAACCGGGTGGGCACAGGTTGTAGAGGCCTATTTTAGATGCCAAATACGCCTTTGACCCAAGTAAATGCTGCACAAGCAGCTATTGTATTTATAGTATGCAGGTAGTTTCATTTTGTGCAAATATTACCGTCTGGTGTGCTGCACAGCGTGAACCTAGGCCGTGCCCAGCCGCTGCGTGCGGGTGGGCGCACGGTACTCTCGGGCATCGGCAAGCGCGCGGTGCAATGTGCTGTGGCAGTGGGCCGCTTGGGGCTGGTGGCGAGTGGGCGAGTGGGTGGGGAAATGGGTATGTGATGTTTGGGCATCTGGGACTCCTTCTTGTTACAGAATAAGGTGTCCGTGAAATGGGGTCAATTTCAGATGAAAAAACTGGGGTTTTGCTTATGAAACGGGTGGGCAATCGCCAGCGAAGTGGGTTGACTTATTAAGTCTAAGTGTGGACTTGAGCAATAACCGTACCCACGGTACAACAGTCGCAAACGTGCAAGTTAGGGATAAATTTGGGAGGCTGCGTTATCAAACGAATCCGCTTGAGCAGCTTTTACAGGCTAAATCCTTGGGGCAAAAAGGACTTGCTGGGCTGTCATTGAACCGCTTGAGAAGAAAAGATGGTGGCCTGGGGCCACTTCGAAAAATCCTCCGGAAACCGCACCAGTGCCAGGTTTCAACTTTTTTGTAAAAATCGGGGTACAGGCCAGGGTACAACGCGCTAATCGTTGCTTTTACAACGAAAAGGGACTCGAACCACAGACTACAGACTACAAGCGGTTATTGCTGCACGCAAAAACACGCTGTTGAAATGAGGGTGACGGGCTGAGTTAAAGAACTAATTCGATCAACTGACTGTAGCTTAACCCAGCAACGTCTCCAGCGTTGATGCTTGCTTCTCAAAATCCGCTGGCCGACGCTGGCTGAAGGTTTGCAAGTTATTCAATTTCCAGCGCAGTGCGGGCAGTTCAGACGCATGGGGGCACTGGAGCAATGTCCAATCAGGCTGTGCGCGGGCTAAACCTATCAAGAACTGCTTATGCCTTTCTGTTAGCTGCTGCGCAAGCTCCTCGCGCAGACGAGTGCGTGTCTCTAGCAAATTGTCCAGACTAACGGGCTCGGTGGTCATCCCGACGAAATGCTGATGGTATTCATGAGCGATGTCTTTCTGGTTGCCAAACAGCACCTCATGGGTGGGCCGGTTGTGTCCAGCCAAGTAGGTCACGAAGCATTCCACCGCTGCTTCCGACAAGCCACCAGACTCGAACATCTTCAACGTGTCAAACAAATCGCGGGGATGCTGACGGTCCATGGCGGCGACCAATTTGCCGCCGTATAACTCTGCGGGTGCCAGGATTGGCAGCTCCAATTCCGCGCTGAACAGCTCGGCAGTTTTGGGGCTCAAGGAATGACGCTCAACAGGGAGCACCGTGCCCCGAAAAACCACATTGACTTCAACTTTGACTTGAGTCTCGGCGTTGTCGATCAGCAGTTTGGTGTCGCCTAAATCCTTGGAGTGAACCTTGCGCGTGGTCAAGCCCAGCCGGGTCAAGCGACCTGCAATAGCGCCAATCTCAAGACCAATGGCTTCCAAGGCCTGCGCTCGCGGCGTTTGCCACGGGGTGTAGACCACGTCGATATCGACCGACAGTCGCGGCATGTCCTGCACAAACAGGTTAATGGCCGTACCGCCTTTCATCGCGAAGATGTCGTTGGCAAATACGTCGGGCGCTACGCTCAGCAGCAAACGTACGGTATCAGCATAGGTTTTATCCATAGGGTTGCAGACTCAGTAACTGGCCATCTTTCATACGGCCGATCCATCGCTTCTCACTACCCACTGGCAAAGCGTAGTCGCGCCGCAAGGCCTCCACGTCGATCAAGCTGGTCTCGCGTGCCCAGGTCAAAAACAGGCGGACGGTTTTGACGCTGGTGCAAGATTGCAATAACCCTCCTAAAACATCTTTGCGCAGATTACGCACGCCATCGAATAGATTACGCGCCTCTTCTAAGCCTTGGCGCGTGCCAACGTCGTACAGCAATTCAAGCACGGCGCGCTCCGGGACAGAGACGCACAAACCATCACTCACACCGGGTGGCGTGGTCAAACTTTTGGCAACCTGTCGGATTTCTAGCGTGCCGAATAACTGGGCGGCCACATACCGCGATGGGAATCGCGATGTAAACCACAGGGGCAGCGCGAAGCGTGTATCGCCCCAGAGCACTAGCGTTTCCTGCCGCGCGAGGTTGTGGCGCACGCCCTGCAGCGCGAGCGCGCTTTTGCCGCCCACATGCAAGCCTGCGACGCGCGTTTGCAGGAGCTTGACAGCGCCGTGCGCAGTCAGAGTGTCCCCCGCGAATGCGTACACGCCTTGGCCTAAGCGGTCCAACCAGCCAGCTTTTGCGTAATGGGCTGCGAGTTGGGCCGACACCCCGATAGCCTCCAAAGCAGCCAGATCGAACGGCATCCCGCGCGACAAACTGGTCTGGAGTTTTTTGATTAAAAGGTGTCGTGGCGTTGTATCCATGTTTGAAAAATAGCACATTTTCCAAACAAACTCAAGAATTGGATTGGATTTGGTTTGATTTTTAAAGCCATACCTTACTTTTTCCGCACTATGTAATCAAAATTTCTTGCGTAGAGCGGAGAGCCCCCTTCCTTGAGGAATGGCTCATTTGTCCGAAAAATGTAGCTTTATTTCGGGCTCGATGGCAGGACTCGCTGAATTCGCTCCTATCCGATACCCCGTCGCCCGATAGCCACGTTGGCGTTTCTCCCACATGCGCACCAGCGCCGGATGACCGGTATCTACAAAATCGATGATCCGAACATCTGTTTTGCTCGCGTGCTCGCGGTGCAGTCGGCCTGCGTATTGCTGCAAGGTACCCTTCCAAGATACTGGCATGGCCAAAACCAAAGTGTCCAGTGGCGGGTGATCAAAGCCCTCACCAACCAGCTTGCCAGTGGCTAACAGAACACGCGGCGCATCTGGTGGCAAGGCCTCAAGTTCTTCAATCAGCTTGGCGCGTTGTTTCTTTGGCATGCGGCCATGCAGTACAAAGAGTGAAGATGCGTTTCCAGCCAATGCCGCTCCCATAGCGTCCAGATGCTCTGTGCGCTCTGTCAGCACCAGCACCTTGCGACCTTGCAGGTACAGAGTTTTAATTTCATCAGCAATGGCGGCAGTGCGGGCGAAATCATTCGCGACGCTGCGGAACACCTCCTGAATACCTGAATCGGACAGCACATCTATGGGCTTGTGCAGCATCCGTGGCACCACCGCCAGATCATGCGGCGCAGTTGCCGGCTTAGGGGCGGTGTAACGGATGGGACCACACTGCATAAAGATGATGGGTTGCTGACCATCCCGGCGAAACGGTGTCGCGGTCAGGCCGAGCACATATTTTGCTTTGGTACATTTCAAGATAGCGTCGAAAGACACTGCGCCCACATGGTGGCATTCGTCGACGATGACATGACCGTAGTTTTCAACCAGCGGATTGACCTCGCCTTGCCGGGACAACGACTGCATGACCGCAATGTCGATCTTGCCCGTAGGCTTGGCCTTGCCGCCACCGATAGTGCCGATTAGCCCCTTGCTCGCGGCAAGAAATGTCTGCAACCGCACTTCCCATTGCTTGAGTAACTCGGTGCGGTGCACCAAAATCAACGTGTTCACTCCACGCTGGACGATCATGGCGGCGGCGGCAACAGTCTTGCCGAAAGCTGTGGGAGCGCACAGCACGCCAGCGTCGTGGCGCAACATAGCCGCAACAGCGATCTCTTGATCGGATCGCAGCGTGCCCGCGAAGTTGATATCGAGCGATACACCGTTGAACCGCTCATCCATCAAATCACAATCAATGCCGTTGTCCTTAAGCAAAGCCTGCGCCGCATCCAGGCAGCCGCGCGGGAGCGCAATATGCTGTGGGTAGCTTTCGGCGCAGCCGATGACACGAGGCTTGTCCCAAACCGACATGCGCATCGCTTGCGCCCTATAGAACTCCGGATTCTGAAACGCAGCAAGACGGATGAGGCGATTGGCCAAGGACTGAGGGAGTTGTGCCTTCTCGAAATAGACCAGATTCGCCAAAGTCAAAGTGATTGACTTTGGCATAGACCCCGAAAGCTTGTTGGTCGGTGATGGCGTTGAGCGTCTCCAGGGGGTTGCCAAATCTTCGTCATCGATGAATGTGACATCCAATGGATGCATTCCACCAGTAGCGCGCAGGATGGTCGGCTCGATATCATGTGGTGCCATCGTTTGGACAGAGGCTAGGTACGCCCATTGGTCGTGGTGAGGGCGCAAATCAGCATCCACGAAAACGCTACAACCATTCTCGCGAGGTCCCTTTTGTAACGGCAAGGCGATCAGGTTGCCGAAGCCTCCTTTGGGCATCGTGTCCTGGTTCGGAAAAAGACGGTCGTAGGACGAGAGCTTCAATTGCCGAGTGCGCGTGCAGGTGTGGCTGATGATGGCGCTACCCAGACGGCGCGCATCGCGGGCAGACACCTTATTTGCAAAAAATACCCAAGAATGCGCTCCTTGACCAGAACGAGAAATCTCAATGGCAACGGGAACACCGAGCTCGGCGCAAGACTGAGCGAAGGCCCGAATATCTTCTTTCCATTCGGCGTCGTCGAAATCAACGGCTAGAAAATAGCAGGTGTCGTCCTCTAGCAGGGGATAAACGCCGATGGTGTGCCCACCGGCAAGATGGTCATACAGGGTGTTGTCTGCGAGTGGGATCAGCACGCGATGGCCGCAGTCGCCGCACTTGATGCGTGGTTTTTCGCACACCCCTGCGCGCCACTCGTTGGCGCACGCTGGTGAGTAGCCTGCATTGGTAGTCGTTTTACTTTCCCAGCGAATCGGGTAAACGTCGGTGCGACCGCGAAACAAGCGGCGAAACAGAGCCACCTTTTCTTTTGTGGAGAGACGCGAAGCTTCCGGCTCAACGGCAGAGTGTGCTGCCTGCGCTGCGGCACGCCATTCAACGCCGTTCGCTTTTAGCAAAGCGACAAGACGCGCATTTTCTGCCTTTAACTGGGTCAATGGATCGCGTTCACCCGTAAATTCGATCATTTTGATATCGTCACATTTGCATCGGGATTGTCTAGTACTATTTTGCGCTCATTTCCCTTGCCAAAAAGACAGACGTTTGCAAGCGAATGATTCCTATGGTGTTCTGAGCAAACTATCAACTATTTGCGGGGAAAGGTACTCCGAGACATGCCCAAATCATATGCAAAAACAGATAAAAAGACTGGGTTTTTGCTTATGAAACGGGTAGGCAATCACCAGCGAAGTGGGTTGACTAATTAAGTCTAAATATGGAATTGAGCAAAACCGTACCCACGGTACACCAGTCGCAAACGTGCAAGTTAGGGATAAATTTGGGAGGCTGCGTGATCAAACGAATCCGCTGGAGCAGCTTTTAGAGGCTAAGTCCTTGGGGCAAAAAGGACTTGCTGGGCTGTCATTGAACCGCTTGAGAAGAAAAAATGGTGGCCTGGGGCGGAATCGAACCACCGACACAAGGATTTTCAATCCTCTGCTCTACCGACTGAGCTACCGGGCCAAACTGCTTGATTATTTTCAAGACAGCCTTAAATTATAGCTTAACTTATGCGTTGCGCTTGCTGCGGCTAAGGTCTACGCCAAGTTGTTTGAGTTTGCGGTAAAGATGGGTACGCTCTAAGCCGGTTTTCTCAGCTACACGGGTCATGGAGCCACCTTCTTTGGACAAATGAAATTCAAAGTACGCTTTTTCAAACTCGTCACGGGCTTCGCGCAGAGGCTTGTCCAGCAGAAAGTTTTGGTTGGCCACGGGGCCAATGTCCATCACTTCAGGCAGGGTTTGGCCACCCATCATGGCAGACTCTACTGTGATTTCTAGAGCTTTGGGAGCGTTCACTACCTGCACCATGGCTTTGGCGCGGCCGCCTTTGGCCAATCCGTCGGCCACTGCTTTGAGCAGCTTTTGCAGTGTGATGGGTTTTTCTAAAAAAGAGTGTGCGCCAATCTTGGTAGCTTCAACAGCCGTGTCTATCGTGGCATGGCCGCTCATCATGATGACGGGCATGCTAAGCAGGCCTGAAGCGGCCCATTCTTTAAGCAAGGTCACGCCGTCAGTATCGGGCATCCAAATGTCTAGCAGTACCAAGTCAGGGGTAAAGCGCATGCGCGCTTGGCGTGCTTGGCCAGCGTTCTCGGCGACTTCAATGTGGTGCCCTTCATCATTGAGGATTTCGCTGAGCAGGTCCCGAATGCCCAGCTCGTCGTCTACTACCAAAATATTTGCCATGCTGTTCTTTGAAGTTTGCGCCGATGATGCTGTCGTAAAAATAGCTACGCTACAAGCGTGGCGGATTTGCGACTGTGTGTATTAAACCACAGCAAACGAGACAATAACCTGTGCGCCCAGTACCAATTTTGTATCGTTTTCCCCTGTCAATATGTCAGGGCTAGCCGCGTAGCGGTTGGACAAGTCAATACGTGCGCCATGTTCATCGGCTATCTTCTTCACCACCGCCAGGCCTAGGCCTGTGCCTTTAGCTTTGGTCGTCACATAGGGCTCGAAAGCGCGCTGCAAAATATGCGGCGCAAAACCTGCGCCTGCATCGCGCACAGTCATGCGCACACGTTTGCTCGCTTCGCTGTACTGGGTGCCTATGCTGACGTGCTCAGTTGGATGGTCGCTGGCATGGCTGCTTTGCATGCGCGCCAAAGTTGCATCTTGGGCGTTTTGCAGCAGGTTGTGGATGACTTGGCGCAGCTGCTGTGCGTCACCTAAGATGGCAGGGCAGTCTGCCGCCAATTGGCTGGTAACAGGCACTTCACTGGCCTCTGGCGCGTACAGTTGCAGCACATCCGTAATTAATGCATTTAAGTCCAGCGGCTTGAGGTCGGCACTGGGCAGGCGCGCATAGTCTCTGAACTCATTGACCAGCCGTTTCATGGCATCGACTTGGTCCACAATAGTTTTGACTGACTTTGTGAGGATGGCGTGCTCTGGGGCTTGTAGTTTGCCTTGCAGCTTCATTTCCAAGCGCTCGGCTGACAGCTGGATAGGCGTGAGGGGGTTTTTAATCTCATGCGCCAAACGCCGCGCGACCTCGCCCCACGCCTGCGCGCGCTGGGCTGACACCACTTCAGAGATATCGTCAAACACCAGCAGTCTGCGCGACTGCGGCAGCTCGGCACCGCGTGCGATCACGCTGATGGTGTGGGCGGTGCCGGGTGCCAGCATGTTCAGCGCGCCAGCGGCACTGCCGTGGTGGGCAAGCTCGAACGAGTGTTGCCAATGGTCTAGCGCGTGCGAGCTGCGGTCGCTGGTAAATGCGGCAAACTGCTCTTCAACCCCTTGGCTGAATGCAGCCAGGCCAGGCACATCGTGCAGCGGTTTGCGTTCAAAGGCGGCCAGCGGTGCACGCAGCACACGCGTAGCGCCGGGGTTGGACGAAATGATGGTTCCGTGCGCGTCCAGCACAATCACCCCGGCAGTTAAATTGTCCAAAATGGTTTGCAAGTTGGCACGCGACGCATCAACTTGCTCCATACTGCGCTGCACCTGGCTGCGAGCGTCCAGCAGCTGCTGGGTCATGTCGGCAAAAGAACGTGTCAGGCCACCGAGTTCATCACGTGTTTGCAATGCTGCTTTGGGCGCCAAGTCGCCTGCCGCCACGCGGGCTACGCCGTCGGCCAGCAGCAGCAAGGGCCGTACAATTTGGTTGCCCAGCAGCACCGCCAAGAGCACCGCCCCAAATACAGCTAAGAACAGACTCAAGGTCAGTGTGCCGATGTACATTTTGCGCAGGCCACCGCGCGCCAACGCACGTTCTTGGTATTCTTTATAAGCCTCTTGCACTGCCAATGCATTGGCCACCAAGGTAGGCGGTAGCACCTGCACCACCTGCAGGTAGCGTGGCTCAGCCGTCAGCCCTATGCGGGTCGCACCCACCAACGACAGTGAACGTATTTTGGCCACCCCGGCTGTGGTGCTGGTGTCTTCTAGCCCGTCAATCTGGGTGATTACGCGCTGGCTGCGCACTTGCTTAAACTGTGCGCTGGTGGGGCGCTCAGGTTGTAAACTAAAACGAGAATCGCCTGCACTGGCAATCACTTGGCCAGAAGCGTTCCACAGCACTACATCACTGGCGGTAAGCTGTTCGCGCAAGCGCTCTAGCGCCACAGCAGCAGAGGCATTACTCGACTCGCTAAGCTGCTCGGCAGCCACCCGTGTTTTGGCACTGAGCTCATTGGACAATGCGTCTAAGGTGGTGCGACCCAGGTTCAGGCCAGCATCTAGCGCGCCTTCTACCTTTACGTCAAACCAACTTTCAATCGAGCGCGATACAAACTGGTAGGACACGACGTAAATCAACACGCCCGGGGCAAAACCTACCAGTGCAAAAATAGCCGCTAGTTTGATCAGCAAGCGGCTTCCAAACTTACCGCGCCGCAACCTCCACACCAACCGCCAAGCAACCCACATAATGACCAGCAGCAGCAACGCAGCCACTACCATGTTGACGATCAACAGCCGGGCGTAATTTTGCTCGTATAAATCTTGGTTATTGGTAGCCTGGGTAAGTAAAAAAGTCAGTACCAAGGCAATAGCCGCCATGGTGGCAGCGCCAATGGTAAGGGCCCACGACAGGTTGCGTGCGGTGTGCGTGCCCGCAATGGTTTTGGTTGCGTTCATCGCGGCTCAGGGCGCGCAGTACGCTCTGCGGAGATATTCCAATCGCTTTGGCCCACCACGCCAATCTGCAGGGGGCGAGGCAGTTGTGACAGGTCCAACTTGAAGCGGTAGGCAATGTTATGCCGCGCGCTGGCATCAATGTCTGCGTTGTCGGCTATTTTCCAGCCGCTGATTCTGCGAATGGCTGCCAGTGCTTCGCTTAAGGTGTCGTAGTTTTGTGTCAGCGCAATGGCACTGCCGGGGCTGGAAACCGTGCCACTCACCACCCCAATACGCCAGCGGCGTGTGAGGGGCTGAAATGCCAACCGTACATTGCGGCTGGCAGTGGCTACGCGTTTGTCATACCAGTACCACCGGTCACGGTAAACATCGGCTTCGCTGACAAACGACATAGGCACGCCTTTGAGCAGCGCATCTTCTACGACAGAGGGCAGCTCAAAACTATGGGTGGCATTGAGGTACAGGCCATCGTCTGTGCGCTCGACCCTCAGGGCGCTGATGTCGGTAGGCTCGGCGGCAAAACTCGCTGCGCAAATTAGCACTGCGCAGGCAGCGGCCAAGCCGCTAGCCAGGGTGCGGCGCAGACTTGTGCAGCAAAGCGTAAAAAAAACCGTCGTGTTCACCCAAATGATTGTCCCGCATGGCATCTTGTCCGGGCTGATTTTGGGGTAATAAATGGCCTGGAGACGGCAGTAACGTCGCCTTACTGTGGTGCGCAAGAAACGTTTGTATCTGTGCGTATCCCTCAGCCTTGAATACAGAACAGGTGCAGTACAGCAAATGCCCGCCAGGGGCCAGCACCGTCCACAGCGCTTCCAAGAGGCCCTGTTGCAGCAGGCCCAGCTGTGCAATATCGGTTTCGCGGCGCAGCCAGCGGATGTCGGGGTGTCTGCGCACGATGCCCGATGCGGAGCAGGGCGCGTCTAGCAAAATGGCATCGAATGGTTGACCATCCCACCATGTTGCGGTTAGGGCAGCATCAGCGGCCACTACGTGGGCGGTGAGTTGCAAGCGTTGCAAATTGTCGTGGATACGTTGGCACCGGGCCGCATCAATGTCTAAGGCGGTGACTTGCACGGGCCAACCACGGGTGGCGGCGTATTCCAGCAAATGGGCCGTTTTACCGCCGGGTGCTGCGCAGGCGTCGAGCACGCGCAGGGGTTGGTTTTGCATTGCGTGGCTTGTGCCAGTGGTAGTGCCAGTGGTACCCCCAGCGGCCGCGTCCAGCAGCAAGGGTGCCGCCAGTTGCGCTGCGGCGTCTTGCACCGAAAACCAGCCCTGCGCATAGCCCGGCAAGCCAGGCACATAGGCGCTGTGGTCTAGCTCAAGCCCGCTGTGGGCCACTGGCCGGGCGCTAATGCCCTGTGCGGTAAGTGCGCTGAGGTACTGGGCCACGCTGGTGCGCTGGGTGTTAATGCGCAGGGTGAGCGGCGCGGCGCGGCTGTTGGCAGCCAAAATACTCTGCCACTGGGCAGGGTAGTCAAGCTGCAGTTGCTTGATCCACCATGCCGGGTGGTTGTACTGTGCTTGCGGCTGGTGCAGGGCGGCTGCCAGCAAGGCGTCGTGCTCACGCAAATAGCGGCGCAAACAGGCATTGATAAAGTTAGCCTGCGGCCGTGTGGCAGGGTTGCGCTTGGCAGCTTCTACCGCTTGGTTGACCAAGGTGTGGGCTTCGTAGCGTGCGCTTTGGTGGCTTGGCGCGGGCTGCTCAGCTTGCGTCGCTTGCGCAGATGGGCTGGGCTTGGAGCTGGGGGCAGAATTGGAGCCAAGTGCACCCTCTGCAGGCAGGCTGGGTGCTGTGGGGCCTAGCGCCAGGGCCAGCACGCTGCACAGCAGCGCATCGGCAGCCGGGCTGGGGGGGCGCTGGGCCAGTTGCGCGCGCAGTGCCAAGGCCGTACCGTAATGGCGCAGCACCGCAAACGACAAAGCTTGTACGCCGGGCCGCAGGGCGGGGTCTATCGCCACTTGCGCAGTAGTCCACGAGCGGCCCTCGCGCACAGCCAGTAAAACACCGGCAACAGCGGTAAGTTGCTTCCAAAGCGGAACGGCGGTGCTGGGCGCGCCAGCTAAAGCGCGCGGTGCAGTGGGCGCGTTCAAGCCAGGGTGTCCGCCCAAATATTGCTTGCCCAGTTCAGGGCGTACACACCTTCTAGCGCTGTGACTTCAGGTTTCAGGTCGATAGCGGACACGCCGCCCGAACCGGCTATAGTTTTAAAGGTTTTTTCTGCAGCCACATACTCGTGCACGCTGGCCACGTGCACCACATTTTTGTTGTCTACAAAGCTGTAGCAGGTGTTGGTCAACATGGGCGCGGGGTTAATCTCCCAGCCGCTGAGCTGGGCCACGATAGCCGCTGCTGCCACCTTGGCGTGGCTGTTGGCCATGTGGCCGCTTTTGGGCATGCCGGGGGCGATCTGGATGCTGTCGCCCAGCACATGCACATCTTTGGTGGTGCTCGATTCAAAGGTCTGAAAATTCACCCCACACCAGCGGTTGTTGGCTTGGTTGTTAAGGCCCGCTTGTTGCGCAATGGTGCCCGCGCGCATGCTGGGCAGTACGTTGAGCACAGCCGCCTTCACGTCGTCTTGAATTTCAAATTTAAGGGTGCTGGTCTTGGCATCTACTGCCGTCACTTTGTGGTCTGGGCGGTACTCGATCATGCCTTTGTACTGGGTGGCCCACACTTTTTTGAACAACGCGCCCTTGGAAGTAACGTCAGGGTTGCCGTCCAAAATAAGCACTTTGCTTTTGGGTTTGGCTTGCTGGAAATACCATGCCACTTGGCAGGCCCGCTCATAAGGCCCGGGCGGGCAGCGGTAGGGCGCTACCGGAATGCTGATGGCAAACACGCCGCCATCGGGCATGTCTTGCAGTTGCTTGCGCAGGGCCACCGTCTCTGCCCCAGCCTTCCACGCTTGCAAAACCTGTCCGCTCGCTTGTGCAGCGGCCAAGCCTTCAATGCTGCCCATCATCAGCTCTACGCCTGGCGAAACCACCAATTTATCGTACGCGATGGTAGCGCCGCGTGCCAGCGTCACGGTTTTTTTGACGGCATCGATCGCTGTGGCCGTGTCTTGCACCACCATGATGCCGTGGTTTTTAGACAAGCCGGTGTAGGGCACCGTCAGATCGCCAATTTGTTTGCTGCCACCAACGACCAAATTGGAGATCGGGCAGGACACAAATGCGGCCTGCGGCTCAACCATAACCACGTCAATTTTGTAGTCTGACAGCAGGCGAATGTATTTGGCTGCGGTTGCACCGCCATAGCCACCGCCAATCACCACCACTTTGGCCTTGCTGGGCATACTGGTGGTGGCGCAAGCGGACAGGCCCAGCAAGCTGAGTGCGGCGGACGACTGGAGAAAGTTTCTGCGTTGGATAGACATAGGGTGCCCTGTTATTTCTTTTGCGCAGCAAAGTAGCTGGCAATTTGCTCAATTTGTGCGTCGCTGTAGCCTTTGCTCAGCTGGTGCATGATGGTGGCTTGGCGGGTGCCGTTTTTAAAAGCCAGCATCTGGGCTACGGTGTAGTCTTTGGGCAGCCCTGCCAAACTAACTACGGCCGAGCCATCAGTGGCTTTGCCATTGGTGCCGTGGCAATTGGCGCATGTGGCGGCCAATGCACGTACCTGCAAGACGCTGGCAGCATCGCTGGTTTGGGCGGTAACCAGGCCGCTAGCGGCCAGTGCGGAAGCGGCTAAACAGCCAGATAAGATTTTTTTCATCACAGTCTCCAGTTTTTACTGGGCTTAAGTGTAGTGCCAATTGCTGTGTGTGGTTATAGCAACTGGGCCATCTTAAAACCAAAAATCCAGGCCACCAGCAGCGCTGGAAACTGCTGTACGGCGTGGTTATAGGCGCTTGCATGGCCGTTGTAGTGCTGCAGTTTGTCCAGTGCTTGCTGCTGTTGGTGCTGCCATAGCAATTCCAAACTTTGCGGAACTGCTTCGCCTGCCAAATCGTCATGGGTATTTTTAAGGCGTTGCCAGGCGCTTTGCATCACTTCGTGGGCTGCGCTGGCAGAGCTTAGGTTGTCCCGCGTGGGCAGCGCATGGGGTTTGGCAGCCAGTGCAGCCAAACACGCCTGGAACTGCTTGGCTGCTTGCGCAAGCAGCCGCCAGCTAGCGGCATCGTCACCCAAACTGGCCCAGGCAGAGTCGGACTCAGGTGCGCGCGACAGGTTGGCAATCTCGCTGCGCAGGCCTTGCGCGTTGGCCTGCCACTGGGTTGCCAGCACCTGCAGCGCCTGCACCACTTGGGAACGCAAACCTACCAGCCGGTTGTAAGCACCCAGCACCCAAAACACCATCAGGGCGCATACTGCATAAAAAACAAGAGAGGTGGTCAGCACAGGCTGTATTTTATATGTTTTAGCCCTATCGCCCAAGGAAATGCTGCACAGGCAGCTATTATTTAAGGAGCGTTCATGAAGCCAAGGTTACGCGGGTAGGCAATGTTACCCGTCGCTGCGCTGGCCGGCAGGTTGTTAAAGTTAGCCAGGTTGGGCAAGATGCCGTTAGCTCCACTTAACTCAGCTTCCTCTACACCAAACCAGGTTGCCAGCGTCGCAGCGTACTGGTCTACCGAGGTGGTGGGCAGCAAACGGCCTTGGCCTACATGCCACTGGTCTGCGGCTGCCGTCGTTTCGCTTGTGCTTACAGGAGGCGCTGTGCCGTAGAAGGCGGCACCTTTGACAGCACCGCCCATGACCAGGTGGTGGCTACCCCAGCCGTGGTCGGACCCGTCGCCGTTGGAAGACAGCGTGCGGCCAAAATCAGATGCGGTAAAGGTGGTGACGCTACTGGCAACGCCCAGCAGCTCGGTCGATTGGTAAAACGCAGTCATGGCATCGTTAACCCGGCGCATATTTCGCACGTGGTTCACCACCAGGTCGTCGTGCAGGTCAAACCCGCCCAGTGAGACAAAAAATACCTGGCGCTTGGGGCTGCCCAAAGCGCCGCGCCCGGCAATCAAGCGGGCTACTATTTTCAATTGCGAGGCCAGGGAATTGTCTCGCAGCACCTCTGCATTGAAGGGGGCAAAGTTGGGGTTGGGTGCGGCCGTGGTGTCTACCGCTGCGGCGCTGGTCAGGGCTGCCGTTACCAGCAGCTCAGCTCCGATAGCCCGCTGCGTGACTTTGTTGTACTCGTTTTCCAGCACGTGGCTGCGGGTCTGCTGGGTAATGGCCAGCATGGCGTTTTTAACCAAGGTGGAGCCATAGGTGTACTGGTCGGTAGCGGCCTTGATTTTGACCGCGCCGCCCGAGCTGACTTGGTAGGACAGTGCTGCATCACCGGCTAAAAATACCGCGTTGCCGGTTACCGAAATACACGTGAACAAGCGGTTGCTGTTAAATTGCAGCGCCAGGTCGCCCACATTGCCACCCCAGCCGATGGTGGAGCCCTCTGGCGATGACGACTGCCACAGCGACTGCTGGTCGTTGTGCGAGAAAAGTTTGGGCGGCACCGGGAACTGTGTGCGGTCTGTGCCTTTGTACTGCGCCTTGGTCATGGGCTTGACCAATGGGCCCACGTTTAGCTGCACAGCCACCTTGCCTGCGTTGAACAATGCGGCCAGGCCCGTCATGGAGGGGTGAAAGGCGTACTGCCTACCGTCAGGCAAAGCTGTGGTGGGTGTCAGCAAGGTGGGCGTGAGCGCCGCTTTGGCCAAGGCAATGCCCCCTGCGGTTTGCCCTGCTCCACCACCGCGAATGGTGCTGTACAGGTTGTAGCTGGGGTCGTCGTAGGTTACAACGGTATTGGCGTAGTCGTTTCCGCCGTACATAAACACGCACACCAGGGCTTTGTAGCTGCCATCGGGGGCCACCATGGCAGCGGCTTGGCCCATGGCGCTCAAATTTAACAGCGTGGGCAGGGCCATACCCGTGAAGGTAAGTTGCGCAGAACGGCGCAAAAATGTGCGGCGGCTGTCATCGTCCGGCTGGTTCGGGCTGCGCTTAAGAGGTGGTGTCAAGTACATAGTGGGTGTCTTTAGGGGCTTTGAATATCGGGGTTGCAGTGGGCTGTGGCCGTACTGCGCTACTTTTGCACCAAATAATCGGCCGATGCCATGGTCAGCAACACGCCGGCGCACACGCGGTCTAGCCGCGAGTTGGCAATGTCTTCGGGTTTGTCGGTGGCGGGGCGCAGCGCTGTGCCAGCCAGCGCAGTGGTAATGATGTTTTGCGTAGCCGCAGACATCTGGCCCGCGCACAATAGCAGGTTAAGCCTGCGCACCAGCGCCGCAGGGTCGGCCACCAAGGCCAGCTCTTTGAGGTAAGTGGCATTGATGGTGGAGGTGTACTTTTCCCCGTTGGTGAGATGAGGCACTAAGGGGTCGCCGGTAAAAATACCGTAGCGAATCACGTCCTTCATGTAGTTAAGGTAGCCGCCCACGGTGGTTTCGTTAACGATTTGAAACTCGGGTGCGGTGGATTTGGTGCTGGCCAGCGCGGTGTTGGGCGGCACAAAGCCGGGCCTGAAAAAATTAAACACCGATGGCGCGTGCAGCGGGCTTTGGGCCAGCCTGTCTGCTGCTGCTGAGGTGTCAAACATCTTCCAGGAATCACCGACTGATTTGATGCCAAAGCTGCGGCCCCACTGCACAAAGCGCAGCATGGGTTCGCGCAGCTTGCCAAAGCTGGTGGAGCTTTGGTTTTGCGGGTTACGGGCCTCGTCGTCCAGAAAAATAGCCGCCCACACCGCCTGTAGGTTGCCGCGCACGCCTTTGCCGTCGTTGTTAAAGGCCGCGGCGACGCGCGCTACATAGGCTGGGCTGGGGTTACTGGTAACCAGGCGCTGGACCATTTGTTTGCCAAAAAACGGGCCTACGTTGGGGTGGTTAAACAAGGTGTCTAGCGCCGTTTGCAGCGCGGCCGGGCCTGGCGTACCGGCTGCTATGGTGGTGCCCAAAAAGCTGGCCGCCAGCGGCGAATGGCGCTCGGGTTTGAGGGACATAGGCTTTTGCGTAAAGGCACGGCTGGGCAAGGTATAGCTTTCTGCCGAGCCATCCGCCCTTAGCACAGGCACCCGCACGCCGTCAGAGGTATCGAAGTCATAGCCTGTGAACACACGGGCCAGGTTGGTAACATCGTCTTGGGTGTAGCTTTCCAGTTTTTTGCCGTCGGGCCCTATTTGCTCGGTGCCGTCCAGGCTGAGCTTTACCAAACCTATGGTGAACAGCTGCATGACTTCGCGGGCGTAGTTTTCATCGGGCAGTCGGCCCCGGCCATCTTCTTTTTGGTTGCCTTTGGTATTGAGGTAGTAGCCCATGGCCGGGCTGAGGGTGACATCTTCGAGCAATTTTCTGAAATTGCCAAAGGCATTGCCCACCAAAATGTCCCAGTACTGCGCAAAACCGTGGCTGCGCCAGTCAAATTCAGCCGATTCGAGCGAAGCCACAAAAAACTCTGACAGCGCCAGTGCGCAGCGCTTGCGCATGCTGTCTTGTGCAGTAAACAGCTGATTCCACAGCATAAAGTCGGCTTGCGCTTTGCCAAAGAAATAGCGGTACTTGTCAGCCGCGCCATAGCCGCGCTGCTCTAGCCACTGCCAGCCGGTTTGGCCAACAGGTTTGGCAAACTGTTTTTGCAGGTACAGCGCGTAAGTACCGGTGCCCGCGCTGGTGCGCAAGGCAGCAATCTCTTCGTCACTGGCGCTGAGCTGGCTTTGCAAAATAAACCGGGCCGCCTCCTCATTACTGGCCGCTTGGGGGAAATTGTTAAACCCCGGCGCAGCAGGCACCGGAATTTCTTGCAGGGGCAAGGCGCCGCCGGTACCGTTGCCGCCAGTACCCGAGTCATCGCCAGTGTTGGTGCCTGAGGCGGCATCACCACCGCCACCACCGCCGCATGCGGCCAATAGCGCTGCAGCCAATACCGACAGCGCAGCGGGCGTTGGCAGGGTGCTGTTTTCAACCATGGCACTGTCTACTCGGGGCTCCTGCGCAGTGTGTGGTGCAAGCTGGCTTGGTGGCTGGCTTACTGTGGGCAGAGTGGCCGTTGGGCGGGTAGGTGAGTGCATGGGGGTGGTCATGGGCTAGGGGCTTAACGCGAAGCCCACAGAATAACCAAACTTATCTGCCAATGTCAATTTGCTTCGCAAGCAAGATGCAAAACATGTAACAACCCACCCTGCATTTGCCGCTTGGTTAGCGATTTTGCGCCCTACCAGACTGTGCAGTTACCGGCAGGTACGGCGGGCCAAGGCTAAGTGGCCTCCACCACTGCAAGCAGCTAGCTTATGCGCTGGGGGTGCTGGGGGCGCTGGGCGCAAGCAGCGCGGCTTGCAAAGTGCTGCGCATTTTTACAGCTTCGCGCCGCGCAGCAGCGGCAAAATCACTGCCTGAGGATGCATACAAGATAGCCCGCGACGAGTTTACAACGATGGGGCCTGTGCTGGTGTGGCCTGCGCGCACCGTGGCCAGCGCGTCGCCGCCTTGCGCGCCCACCCCAGGAATCAGCAGGGGCAGCGTGGGCGCGAGGGCGCGCACGCGGGCTATTTCTGCGGGGTAGGTGGCACCCACCACCAGGCCCAGTTGGCCGTTCACGTTCCACGGGCCTTGGGCTAACTGGGCAATGTGCTCGTACAGCAAGGGCTGGCCGTCAATACGGGCCAAGCGCTGGTTTTGCAGGTCGTCGCCGCCGGGGTTAGACGTGCGGCAGAGCAAAAATGCCCCTTTGCCGTGGTATTTCAAGTAGGGCTCAACCGAATCAAAGCCCATAAAAGGCGACAGGGTCACGGCATCGGCCCCGTAGCGCTCAAAAGCCTCAATGGCGTACTGCGCTGCGGTGCTGCCAATGTCGCCGCGTTTGGCATCCAAGATGATGGGCACCTGTGGCGCGGTGCGGCGCATGTGCTGCATTAAGCGCTCTAGCTGCGCTTCGGCGCGGTGGGCGGCGAAGTAGGCGATTTGCGGCTTAAAGGCTACCACGGTGTCGGCAGTAGCGTCCACAATGGCTGCGCAAAAGTCGTAAATTTTGCTGACATCGCCTTGCAAAGCACCGGGGAATTTAGCCGGCTCAGGGTCTAGCCCAACGCAGAGCATGGAATGGTTATGTGCGGCGGCGCTGGCCAGCTGGGCTAGAAAAGTCATACTGTTTATTTTAGGTGCGCCCGCAGCATGGCTGTAGATAGAATCGGCATTTAAATAGGCTGTAATTTACGCAATAAATAGTTATGAAATAACGGAACTGTAAAGGCTGTATCGCCGTGACTAGGACTCCACACAATACCCTTGGATATAAGGCTAGAGCGTACCGGGCCTAGTGCGGTGGCCTGTTTGCTCATTTTTTGTGCAATGTCGCCCGAGCGATGGGGGCCTGTGCCCAGCTCTGCCATGGCGCGCAAATAGCGCCTCTCTGATGGGGTGGTGCGCTCTAGCCGTACTTTAAAAAAGCTTTCATCCAACGTCGCTATGGTCAGCTCAGAGGCGCGCTCCACATCGCTTTGTGTAATGGGGCTTTGCGTAGCCACGTCCCATGCGTGTTTGCCCCATTCTTGCAAATAGTAGGGATAGCCTTGGGTCTTGCTAAGAATTTCAGCTACAGCTCCGTCTGTGAACTCAACCCCCAGCTCATGTGCGGGTTTTCGGATCGCCGACTCGGCCGCAATTTGCCCCAGTTTGTCAATGATGGGGTATTCAAACAGCCGCTCTGCATAGGACTTTGCCTCGCCAGCCAAGCTTAAAATTTGTGGCAGTCCGGCACCTACCAAGGTAACGGGCAGTTTGAGCTGTGCACAGCGGTGCAAGGCAGAAATTAGCGCCGCAAACTGGTCTTGTTTCACATATTGCAGCTCGTCTATAAAGAGCACCATTACGGTGTTGGCAGCTTGGGCTGCGTTTCCTACGGCCACCATAAAAGCCATTAAATCGCCTTCAAGGTCACCGTTATCGGCAAGCCCTTTTTCTGGCGCGTAGTCAATACCTACCTCTATGTCTTGGTATTTGAACTTGAGACTTTTGGCCAGTCCAGCCAGCGCGCGCAGCGCTTTTTTAGAAAACTCTTTGGCTGACTCAATTTGGCTCAGGCTGAGCAGTGCCAAGCGCAGAGCAGGCGCCAAGATGGCTGGCAAAGAGCGATCTTCTGGCACTTCAATGCGCACTGTATGAACCCCGCTGGCCTGGGCATCAGCGCACATGCGGTCTAGCAACACCGTTTTACCTACACCGCGCAACCCCACCATGATGACGCTGCGGGCCGGATTGCCAATACGCAGCCGCTCAATGCATACCCGCACTTTCTCACGCAGCTCATCCCTGCCAGCCAGCTCGGGTGGCGGCGTTCCAGCGCCGGGCGTGTAAGGGTTGGTGATGGGGTTCATCTAAATCTACTTAATTTTGGTAATTTAAGAGAAGTTAATAATATCGATAAATTAACTATAGGTCAAGTGACGGTTAATGGTGTGACGGTTGATGGTGATTGATGGCCCTGTTGGTGCTTAACTACATGCCTGTGTTTGGCTGGCCAGTCGCCTGCAGCGTCTCCATTGCCAGCAGCAAGTCGGCCCAGGCTTTGGCTTTGTCGGGCAGGTTGCGCAGCAGGTAGCTGGGGTGGTAGGTAACGATAACGGGGATAGGGGATGGGTCTGGGGATCGAGTTGCGATGGGCATTGGAGCGGCTATGTGGCCGTCGGCCAGGCCCTGTGCCGCGTGATTTTGCCCCATGTCATTTTGAACCGCGCCGTCTTGAACCGCGCCGTCTTGAACCGCATAGTGCACGCGGCCGCGCAACTTGCCCAGTGGCTCGGTGCTGCCTAAAAGCGACTGCACGGCAAAGCGGCCCATAGCAAGGATGATTTTGGGCTGCAACAGGGCGATTTGGCGCTGTAAGTAAGGCTGGCACCTAGCAACTTCTTCGGTGCTGGGGTTGCGGTTGGAGGGCGGGCGACACTTTAAAACGTTCGCAATGAAGACGTTGTGGTGGCGAGACAGTCTTTGGCCATCTTGCACCATAGCGTGCAACATGCTGTCTAGCAATTTACCCGCTTGGCCAACGAAGGGTTCGCCGGTCAGGTCTTCGTTCTCACCTGGGGCTTCGCCAACGATAAGCCAATCGACACGGGGAGCTAGCGCAGGTTCAGTGATAGGCTGGCCGGTACCGAAAACGGTGTTTTTTCGGCCCGCGCAGAGGCCGCAGGCTTGGCAGCTTTGCACGGCGCTTTGCAGGGCCAGCCAGTCCATATGGGCGATGCCGTGGGGCAGGGGCGCTAGGGTGGTTGTTTGGGACACGCCAGCCAATGGGGATGGGGATGGGGATGAAGATGCAGGTGCAGGTGCAGTGCCCATCAGACTTGGCAGTGGTGCGGACGGCACTGCTGCAGCGCGAACCATGGCCTGGGGTGCGCGCTGAGATGGAGCTTGGGACGCAGCATGGGCCACGGCCGTAGTACCGCTGCTTACTACAGTATTAATAGCTGCTTGTGCAGCGTTTCCTTGGGCGACAGGCTGTTTTGGTTCAATAAATGCAGGTTCCCACAGCGTAATGCCCATGGCCTGCAGCATGTCACGCTGGCGTGCGTCTAGCTGCGTGGACTGAGGCGTGGGTTGGGGTGTGGGCTGGGGCGTGGGCTGGACGGGGCCCATTGGGGCGGAGGTGTCGATGGCGGGATCGGTCATAGTGGGTAGCTCATCACAATAGCGTCTTCACGTTGGCCATGCGCGCTGGGGTAGTAGGCTTTGCGCTGGCCTACGCGGCGAAAGCCAAAGGCCTCGTACACCGTGCAGGCACGGGCGTTGCCCACCCGCACTTCAAGCCACAGCCACTGCGCGCCCACCCCGCGTGCCCACAGCGCCAGTGCATCGAGCATCACGCGCGACCAGCCTTGGCGCTGGTGCTGGGGCGCTACCGTGATGTTCAGCAAATGCACCTCGTCCACGCCCTGCATGGCCACCATGTAGCCTAGCAGTTCGCTTTGGCTGCCTGCCTCGTTGCCAGCTTGGCCGCCCACCAGGTTTAAGCACAGGTAGCCTGCGTTGATGCTGTCGGTCATGTTGCCCTCGGTCCACGGCCAGGGGTAGACGGCGCGCTCGGTGTGCATAACTTGGGTAAGCGCATGGGCCTGCATGGGTTCTAGGCGGGCCTCGCGCAGGTCTAGCAGCTGCGCCAAGGGCGTGGCGGCGGGGTTGGGCAGGGCGCTCATGGGCTTAGCGCCTCGCGCTCGGCGGTGGTTTGGGCCACTTTGTCGCGCACATACAGCGGCAGTGCGTCTTGCGCGTCTACCAAGCCGCCTTGGGCTATCAGCTGCGGGGCCAGGCGCAGCAGGGCGGTGGCGGTGGGCAGGCAGGCCAGGTAGGGCGCAGCCAGTACGGCTGCGCTCAGCTGGGCATCGCAAGCGGGGCGAATATTGCCTGCTAGCAATATGCCGTCTGCGGGGCCTTGCAGAGTGATATTTGAAGGTGTTTTAAGGCTATGGCCCAAGGAAATGCTGCACAAGTAGCTATTAAAAACATAGTGCGCTGTATACACCTCGCCCATGCGTGCGTCCAGCGCAGCGCACACTATGCTGGGTTGCTGCACGGTGCCGTGGCTGTGGCTGTGGCTGTGGCTGTGGCGGGCCTCTTCGGCCAGTGCCATCAAGGTGTCGATGGGCAGCAGCTTCACACCGGCTGCAAAAGCCAAGCCCTGGGCCACGGCGCAAGCGGTGCGCAGCCCGGTAAACGCGCCTGGGCCGCGGCCAAAGGCAATGGCATCGAGCTGGTTTAGCTGCAGCCCCGCTTGTTGCAATAAGCCCAAAATAGCCGGAATCAAGGTGCTAGACGTGTGCGCACCGCCTGCGCCTAGATGGGTAAACACCTGCGCGCCGTGCTGCACGGCAATGTGCATAACTTCGGTAGAGGTGTCAAAGGCCAGTAGCTTCATGGTGCGCTAGGCTTTCACAGTGGCGGTGGCGGCGCTGGCTACAGGCGCCGCTTTGCCCGCAGAGCGTACACCCACCCCAATACCCAGGGTTACCAGCGCCAGGCCCGCCGCCAGGTTCCAGTACAGCGGCTCGTTCAAAAAGACCACCGCCCCCAGTGCCGACAGGCCGGGCACGATGGCGGTCAGCATGGTGGTGCGCACCGGGCCAAAATATTCGATCATTTTGGTAAATGTGATGCCTGAAATCACCACCGAACCACCGCCTTGCCATACAGTGTGGAAAATAATCTCGCTCCAGGGCGCAGTGGCCAACTTGCTGTGCAGCACGCCTGTGCCCACCAGCAGCGCATACGCCGGAATGTAGGCCAGCACACACAGCACAATCACCGCAATGGTGGCCGGTACCGCACCCAGCGCATGCTTGCGGCAAGTTACCGCATAAAAAGCCCAGCAGGTAGATGCGCAAACAAACAGCACATCCCCCTTCCACACCTGGCTGCTGTCTTTTGCATTGAAAGCCGCTTCAAACAGTGACACGCCGCCCACCAGCAGCGCCCCACCCAATATCATGGCCAAGCCCGTGATGCGGCCCCGGCTTAAATGCTCGTTAAGCAGCCACACCGAGAACAAGGCCGTAGACAGCGGCAACATGCCCGGCAGCAGCACCGACCCATGCGCGGCAGGCGCATACACAAAGGCGCTGTAGGCCAACACGGCATAGCCAAGGCCGCCAAAGGTGCCAATGAGTAGCGTAACGTGGCGCGGCAGCGGCGACAAGCCCAGCCATGTGCCCTGCCCCAGCCCGTTAGCGCGCATAGTGCGCACCTTCCAGTAGCCCCAAGGCAACAGCACCAGCCCAGCCCCTATAAAGCGGCACAGCACAATGTCCAGCGGGGTAAGGCTGCGCAGCGCCATGTAACGGGCCACCACAATAAACGAAGTCCAAATTAAAATAGTGACCACAGCGGCAGCGATGCCGATGGTTTTGGGAGAAAAGCGCATAGCCTGATTATCGCGGCTTAGGCGCAGTGCAAGGCAGCCGTCGTTAATCCACCCATAAGTGTGACAAATCGCGCAACTGTGCAGGATTCTTCTGTGCGCCGCAGGGCAATTGCGCTAGCAAAACGCCAAAGCACGTTAAAAGATGTGCTTGGGCGCACTTTAATGCACTACGATACTTAAAATTTAATAACTACTGGAATGGTTTTGCGCGTTTACTGGTTAATTCTTGGATGGCTTACCCTGGCTGCACTGCATATGCCTGTGCAGGCACAAACGTTTGACCGTTTAAATGACCAAAGCCCCCAACCCGTGCTTGCAGCGCCGCTGGAGTGGCTGTCGATGCCTGCCACTACAGGCGGCCTGCCTGGTGCCTTTGTAGCAGGCACGCAGGCGTGGCCTTTTCAGGCCTACACCCCCAGTACGGTACTGCCAACCACCGAAAACCAAGACGCTTGGGCCAGGTTTACCCTGGCAGCCACCAGCAAGCCCCAGGTGTGGTTTGTGCGCATGGCACGCGTAGGAATCAACAGGATCAGTGTTTTTACCCAAGATGCCCAAACCGGCTGGAGCGTGCAATCAGCCGGTACGCTGATAGCACCCGCCCATTGGGCGTTGCGCACCCGCACACCTGCATTTGAACTGCAAAGCGCCACCACCGAGCGCACTTACTACATCCGTTTTGAGCACCACAGCCCGCTGACTGAGCGGCCCATGCTACTCACAGCCGTTAACTACATGGAGGGTGCTTCGTTCATGAGCACGCTCACGGGCGGTGTTTTGGGCATCTCAGCGCTGTTGTTGGTGATGTGCCTTGCCGCCACTGCGCTGGGGCGAAATACGTTGTTTATCTGGCTGGGCGTTTGGGTGCTGGCGCTGCTGCTGACCCAGCTCATATGGCTAGGGTTTGGCGGCTGGCGCTTGTGGCCGCACAGCGCCTATGTCAATGTGGTCATGACATGGGTCGCACCTTTGCTGTCTGTAGCTGCAGGCAGCTGGTTTTGCGCCCAGGCCAGCTACGCGCGGGACAGCCACCGCTGGCTGTACTGGTTGTTGGCTGGTGTGGCGCTGGGATGCTTGCTTGTGGCGGGGCTGGTAGGAGCATTCTTTAACATTTTGCCGCGCAGCCTACTGAACGCGTGGGCTGCATTCAGTGTGGCGGCTATCTTAGGCAGCTTGGGCTGGCTAGCTTACCGCGGCCAACGCTGGAACCTGTGGCTACTAGGCGGCTGCCTGCTGATCAGCACGGCCGCCATTGTGAGGCTGGCATTTAACTATGGGCTGGTAGCACATTTGGAAACCGCCCAAACCATCGGTATTTTTCTGGTCTATGTGGGCATGCTGTGGTTGCTACTCGCATTGATCTGGCGCAGCCGAGAGGCGCTTGTAGAGCAAGAGCGCTCGGCCATAGTCACCAGCCATGACGCTGACACCGGCTTAGCGCTACCGCAAGTTGCAATGCTGCGCTTGCCTAAAATGCTGGTGCGGGCCAACCGATTTTCTAGCGGCTGTGGTGTGCTGTTGCTGCGCTGGCAAGCAGCAGAAAGTTTGTCGGGCCTGGCGCACACCCAGCAACGGGCTGCGGTGCTCAAGCGCCTGGGCACCATCCTGCGCCGCGCCATCCGCGAAGTAGATACCGCAGTGCGTTATGAAAATGACCATTTTTTAATCTTGGTAGAAGGCCCCGTTAGCCGCGACGCTTTGACCGTGCTGTCCTCGCGTATTTTGGCCGCCTGCATGCACGCAGCCATAAACGCCAAAACGCCCGATGCCTTCAACCAGTACGTGGCCATTTGGCAAGGTGCAGCGTCTAAAAGCACGGCCGACGAGGTGGTGGAATTACTTAAAACACGCCTGAACCAGATGTCCCAAGGCACCCAGCGCAGGGTGCAGTTTGTTGACTCGGCAGACAGTGTGCTCAGCTTTAACCCAGAACAAACTGCAGCCCAACGCAAAGCCGAGCTGCTGGGCAAAATAGACGCGGTGCACGCAGCAGTGCGCCAAGATCTGCCCACTGAGCCAGCCAAACTTTAGCCTGCAGCCAGTGGGCTAAGTTTTAGCGTTTCAGCGCTCAGGCCCAAGGAAATGCTGCATGAGCAGCTATTAAATTAATAACAACTGCGGTTTGGCTTGCGCAAGCTAAGCGCTTTGGTTTACTATCCATGCCTTACTCTTTGCTTATCGAAAGACAGCCATGATGAAACTAGGTTACACCATAGTCTATGTACCCAACGTGGCAGCGTCCATCGCGTTTTACGAGCTAGCCTTCGGCCTGCAGCGCGGCTTTGTGCACGATGGGGGCGACTACGGCGAGCTGGCCACCGGCGAGACCACCTTGGCCTTTGCGGCGCACAGCCTAGGTCAGAACAATTTGCCTGCTGGCTATATACAAGCCAGCGCCTCGCCCCTGCCATTGGGCGTGGAGATTGCGCTGGTAACTGACGCTGTACCCGCTGCGCACGCCAAGGCACTGGCCGCAGGCGCTACCGAGCTTAAAGCGCCCATGCAAAAGCCCTGGGGCCAAACCGTGTCTTACCTGCGCTGCCCAGACGGCAGCTTGGTGGAGCTGTGCACGCCGGTGGGTTGACGTACAGCGTGCCAGCTAGTGCGGTTGTTGCAGGTGTGGTAGGTTGCTGTCAAAGGTGCGGCGAAAAGCACAATAAACCCTGCATTGAATGCTGCATTTTGCCAAAAGCCTGACCATATTGAATAAGTGGTATCTGGAGCAAACCACGCTGCAATCGACAGTGCCAGCATGCGCCATGCATCCCATGACCCGCGCGCAAAAGTCCGCAGCCAAACATCACAACGCTCAACACCGCATACACCAGCTAGATACAGGCTACGGCAGCGCCGCCAAAATACAAATTGAGTTTGCATGTAATGTCCTTTAGTCAGATCGCAATACATACACCGCACCGGCTATCAGCAGCATGGCCACAGCGATAGCATCCGCCCACACTACGCGCGCTATGGATGCGTTGTAGCTGGGCAGGTTCCACGCTAGCAGCATAAAGCTGCAGGTGCTGATGAGTGCGGCGCCCCACACAGCGGGTCGCCACGGTGCTTTAAATGCCGCGATGGCACAGGCCGCGCCTAGCAGGCCAAACAATACTGCGCGGTGTTGCAGCAATAGTTGCAAGTCAGGCGAGTCGACGGGAATGCCATAGGCTTTCTCTAGTGCGGTGCGCCCGGTTACGCCTATCAGCGGCAGCAAGTGAATCAAGCTGACGATGCACAGCGCGGTGCGTATGGCCCACTCTTGCAGCGTAGCTATGGTCACGCTGCAGCCTTGCTTTTAGCGGTCAATAAATACAGCAGCGGGCCAAATGAGCCTGCTACCAGCGACAGTGCAAGCCAAGGCCACACGTTGCGGCCCGTGGCTTTGGCGTTGTGCCACATCCACACCATGGCTAGGCTCACGGCAATCACCAAGTCTGCCAGCACTTGTCCTGCACCGAAGGTTTTGAATTGCGGCTCGAAGATGCCCCAGTAGCCGTGCTGCCACAGGGCTATGGCGCTGAGTGCGCCAAAAAAAACGAGAACAACCGTTAATAAAATGCGTTGCATACCAAGTCCTTTCAATGGGTAGGTGCCCAGTATCTGGCGCTTAAGTTATGGGCGCAATTACCTGCGAGGTTATTGAATCTGCGTTGGTCTGTGATTCAATGAGGCTATGAACGTGTTGACCCACACTTTGCCCATCACATTGCAGCAGGCGCGCAAAGCTAAGCGCTTAAGCCAGCTAGAGCTGTCGATGCGCCTGCTGGTGTCGCAGCGGCATGTGAGCTTTGTGGAGAGTGGCCGCGCCAAACCCAGCCGTGAGCTGCTGATGGCTTGGCTGCATGAGTTGGACGCGCCGCTGGTGGTGCGCAACGCAGCCATGCTACAGGCGGGCTACGCACCCGCATACAGCGCCGCGCCGTTAGGTGACCCCGTGCTAGCGCAGGCCAACGACGCGCTGGTGCAGCTACTGCAAGCGCACGACCCGCAGCCTGCTTTTGTCATCGACGCACAGTGGAATGTGCTGCACATCAACCGTGGTGGGCACTGGCTAGCCGCCACGCTGATGCCGTGGGCAGCAGATCAACTGGGCAAGGCTCCCACCAACATGCTCGACATGCTGGCCCACCCAGAGGGCTTTGCAAAACACATCACCAACCTGCACGAAGTAGGCCCCGCGCTGCTGGCGCACCTGCGCGATGATGCGTCGGTGCTGCCCGCGCTCACGCCCAAGGTTGAAGCGTTTGCTGCCATGCTGCGCGCGCGCCTAGGCCAACAAAGTTTAAGCACCAGCTGGCCACGCCCCAACGCACCTGTGTTGACATCTCGCTTTGCTACAGTACACGGTGAGCTGGCATTTTTTAGTATGTTCACCACCTTTGGCACACCGCAAGATATTACGTTAGCGTCGCTGCGGGTAGAGCATATGTTTGCGGCTGATGCGGCTACATTGGCGGTGATTAAGGCGCACGTAGGTTAGGCATGGTGAAGTCATGCCCCGTGTTAACCGCACCTCCTTTGGCAGGACGCAGGGGCTTGGGGCCGAACAAATCGGTGTACTGTCTACGGCCTAGTCCTATGGCTACGCGGTAGATGCCCTCACGGTGGAGCATAGATGCTTGGTCGCTATCTCCATCGTGATGCTTGATGGTACAAAAATACACCCCGTTAGGCAGCCTCTGGGACGAAATGCCCCATAAAGGTAACCTCTTAAATAGCGCTCATATAAGGTAAAAACCGTGCATCACCGCTTTCTATTGCTTTGGCTGCGGCATTAGCGTGTTCGTGGCTGCTCCATTTCACGATGTCGGCAAATACGCCCAGTCCTGCGGGGCAGTACCCGCTGAATTCGATCAATCCTGGAAAGTCTTTCAGTGTGGCGCGCATGCCGGCGCGTAGGCTGGGTATCTCGCTGACGTATTCAGGTTTTACTTTAAAAACAGCCACTTCTAAAACGTGTGTTGTTTGCATATTTCAATACTCGGGTTGGTGAACAGAGAGTTGAAGTCTAGTGAACCCCTGCTGACAGCGTGGTGTCAGTAGGATTAGATTGATTACCTGATCTACATCACTTCATAAAAACTCATCTCCACCCGGTCAGGATACCGCGCCCCAGTACCGATGAAAATACTTTGCGTCATCCAGTGCAGGGACGGGCTTTCTACCTCGAAGCTGGGTACACAGCGAAAGTACACACGCTCGGGGGGCACGGGCTCGCCGCGTACCAGCTTGGCCATGTCACTCGCGCTGCCTCGGCGCAGAGCGCGGTTGTGCACATACACATGCGATCCATCGTCTAACAGCAGCACATAGCGCGCGTCTAGCTCGGCGGTGGTGTCGTTTAGCACTAGTTGAAAGTCTGCTCCACCGGGCAACACCGCGCCGTGCAAAGTGCCGCGCACTGTGCCGCCTGTGATGGGAATGACGCGGCGCAGGCCTTGCGAGCGCACGCCCTGCACTTGGCCCGCCTCAAGGGGTTTAGCGACAAACACTGTCAGGTCGCACAGATGGTTCAGGGCAGGTGCTAAAAGTGACATGGCAGGCACGCTTTCTGGGGGTAACATTCTGACTATGACTGTACCCGACACTAGCGCGGCCCATGCGCGTTTTTTACCGCACCCTTTACCTCACACGGTACCGCAAACTGCGCCGCCATCCTTGCCGCCGCCTTTTACACCCCAAATTCGCCTGTACCGAGACTGGCTAGAGCGCGAGCGGGGTTTAAGTTTTGCCAACTACGACGCGTTGCACCATTGGTCGGTCACTGATTTGAATGCGTACTGGCAGTCGGTGTGGGACTATTTTGCTGTGCAGTCGCCCACGCCCCACGCCCGCGCGCTGGGGGCCGACCGTATGCCGCACGCACAGTGGTTTGCAGGCACGCAAGTCAACTACGCACAGCAAGTGCTGCGCCATGCGCAAGCGGCGCACGCGGCGGGATTTGCAGCGATAGTTAGCGAGAATGAACTGGGCGAAGTGCAAGAACTCAGTTGGCCCGAACTAAAACGCCAAGTCGCCTCTGTTGCGCTGAGTTTGCAAGACATGGGGGTGCAGCGCGGTGACCGCGTGGCCGCCTACATGCCCAACATACCCGAGACCATCGTGGCCTGCTTAGCCGTGATGAGCCTGGGCGCGGTGTGGAGCGTGTGCGCGCCTGACATGGGCACGCCAGCCGTGCTGGACCGGTTTAGCCAGATCACGCCCAAGGTGTTGATTGCAGTGGACGGCGTGTACTACGGCGGCAAGGCCATAGACCGCAGCGCCGTGGTGCAGGCGCTGTGCGCAGGCCTGCCCAGTGTGCAGCATGTGCTGCTGCTGCCTACCCCCTATGCGGCGCAAGACACTATTAAAACAATAGCTGCTTGTGCAGCATTTCCTTGGGCCAGAAGCCGAAATGATGCTCAAACAGCCGCTTTTGAACCGGTATGGTTGCCTTTTGACCATCCGCTGTGGATTGTGTACTCTAGTGGCACCACCGGGCTGCCTAAACCGATAGTGCATGGCCACGGCGGCATCATTATGGCGCTGCTGTCGATGAAAAGTCTGGGCAACGATGTAGGCTGCAGCTACCACGCTAACTCGTGGGGCGAGCGCTACCATTGGTACAGCTCAACCGGCTGGGTCATGTGGAACTCGCAGATGGCGGGCCTGGCCACGGGCACCACCATTTGCATTTACGACGGCAACCCCTCCATCAAGTCGCTTAGCAGTAAAGACAAGGTGGACTGGACTGTGCTGTGGCGCTTTGCGGCGCGGCACAAGGTAACGTACTTTGGCGCAGGCGCAGCGTTTTACACCAACTGCATGAAGGCAGGCTTAGATGTTGCAGCTTGCGGCGATTTGCACCGCGTGCGCGCACTGGGCAGTACCGGGTCGCCGTTGCCTGAAGACGTGCAGCGTTGGGGCATTGCGCAGTTTCACAAAGTGCGATCGAGCACCGCCGGGCCGCCCCAAGGTGCGAGGGCCCCACGTACCAGTGAAGCTGGGACCCCTTTCCCAGCCAGGGGCAGCGATCCTCAAGCAGTAGGAAAGCGTGGGGGCGATATCTGGTGGTGCAACATATCAGGCGGTACCGACTTTTGTGGCGCGTTTATTGGTGGCAACCGAGAGCTACCGCAGGTACCCGGCCAAATGCAATGCATCTTATTAGGCTGCGCAGTAGAGGCGTGGAACGAAGGCGGCCAACCGGTGCACAACGAGGTAGGCGAGCTGGTGTGCACACAGCCCATTCCCTCAATGCCGCTGTATTTTTGGAACGACGAAGGCGACAAACGCTACCTGTCTAGCTACTTTGACATGTACACGATAGATGACGGCCAAGGTGGCCGCAAGCCGGTGTGGCGGCATGGCGACTGGCTAAAAATTGGCGCAGACGGTGGCTGCATTATCTATGGCCGCAGCGATGCCACGATCAACCGCATGGGCCTGCGCATGGGCACCAGCGAGATTTACAGCGCGGTAGAAAGCTTGCCCGAAGTGCTGGACTCGATGGTGGTGGATCTAGAGTATTTAGGCAAAGAAAGCTACATGCCGTTGTTCGTCGCGTTGCGCCCCGGCATAGTGCTAGACGCAGCACTTAAGGACAAAATCAACAACGCCATTAAAACGGCTTTGTCGCCGCGCTTTGTACCTAACACCATTGAACACGTTGCCGAAATCCCGCGCACGCTGACCGGTAAAAAGCAAGAACTACCGATTAAAAAACTGATGCTGGGCCAACCAATAGAGAAAGTAGTCAACCAAGACGCGATGGCCAACCCAGCCTGCCTAGACTGGTATGTGCAGTTTGCCAAGCAGCATCTGTTGCGCAACGCTTAATACTTCACTGGTCAGACGAGTAATCTTTGTTTTGTACTGGAGCCGGCCGATGGTGTACTCAGCTGCGCGGCTGTCCTCCGTGGCTGCCTAGGGCAGCCTACTCCCCCTTTATGCCGCTACGCTGAGTACACCATCGACCAGCTCTTGCGGTCTTGGAGAGTGTTCCACCGCTGGCTATCGAAGCCTTATTTGTTTCTGCTATTGTGGCGAGTAGTCTTCTACGCTGCACGCCTACCCGCTTCGTTGCCCTGGCGCTGGGTGTGGACGGCGCAGCGGCATCAAGGGGGAGTCGTCTGCCCTAGGCAGACACGGAGGACAGCCGCGGAGCCGTCCACACCCAGTGCTAGGGCGTAACCAACCAAGGCCGCACATACCATGGCCGAGGCGCACCAAATAAGCGATAAACACCCAATATCTGAGCGAACAGTCTATGCCAGCGGGTTGCCCTGTGCCACCATGCCGCCCCATTCGTCCATGGTGATCAAGCCACCAACGGTGTCGGCTTTGTTTTGATCGCGCTTAGGCAGCACGCCTTGTATCGCGTCAATACGCTTCCAGCCGGGAATGTGCTGCTCACCCGTCACAGGGTTAGGTATGTAGCGCGAAGGCTCCATGCGCTGCATGCGCGGGATGTAGCGCGGGCAGTTGGTGATCAGCGCGGTGATGTTGACCTGCACTGCAAACTGCGCACCTGGAAAGCGACTGACCAAGGCCTTGTCATCCGTCAGCGTGGCCTTGCCTTGCACGCGCAACCGTGCGGGGCGGTCAAACGCCATGAACAACATGCCAATCTCAGACGTAGTGGCAATGTTGCCCATCGAAAAATACATGCCATTGCCGTCGTAGTTTGGAAACAGCAGCGTCTTGTCATTCAAGATGTGCACAAAGCCGGGCGCACCGCCTTTGTAGCTGACGGTGGGTGAGCCTTTGTGGTCCACCGAGGCTAGCCAAAACATTTCGGCACTGCTGACAAAACCTTTGTCGGGCTCGCTCAGCTCGTCGTGCACGATGACAGCCAGCTCGGCATCAGCCAGGTTGCGGGTGTCAAAGCGGTCTTGCAGTTTGCGCGCTTCAATGGTATAGGTAAATTCATGCATGGTGCTGCTCCTTGCGCTACGCTTGCTCAGCGGTTGACTCAGCCGCTTGGCGCAGGCCTTGGTCAAAGTTCACCACCGGGCGGCGGCGGGTGCGGTCTAGCATCAGGCGCACTACGTCGGGGCGCGAATAGTGGCCTACCGGGTCTGCAGCGGCCTTGGCTACGGTAATCATGGGCAAGCTGATGTCGGCGTACAAAATACCTTCTTTGTCTTCAGCCAAAGGCTCGCACAAGGGGCGACCATCGGGGCCAAAAATCATCGAAAAACCACCGCCTGGCTTGCCCGTTTCGGGGTTGAGCATGGCGGTTTTGTCGGGCGTATCGCACAGCATGTCGAAGGTATCTTGGCCTGTAATGGCCACAGCTGCCAGCACATAGCAGCTGCCTTCTACGGCATACACTTGGCTGGCGGCCATGTTGACTTGGTGGCCCAGTGCGTAGGCACCGCCACGGTAGACCGTAAACGAAGGCCAGGCCGCTACGTGCACCTGTTCATTCATAGAGTACATGGCGTATTTAGACAGCGGCTGAATATGCTCCCAGCAGCACAGGCCACCTACGCGGCCCACGCTGGTATCTGCCACTTGAAAGTCTGACCCATCACCTTCACCAAACAAGGTGCGCTCTACGTGTGTGGGCTTGAGCTTGCGGCGCGCATAAATCAGCTTGCCGTCATCACCAATCAACGCTTGTGCCATGTACAGGCTGCCACCATCAATCTCGCTAAACCCAAACATGACGTTAATCTTTGCGCGCCCAGCGGCGGCGCACAGCTGCGCCATCTCTGGCCCGTCCACGCGCATGCAGTTGGCGTGGTAGCGCGGTACAAACTGCAAGCCCCAAGCTGGCGCGCCCAGCCACAGCCACCACGGGTAGCCAGGCAGCCAGGTTTCTGGAAAAGCAATCAGCTTGGCACCGTTAGCTGCGGCCTCATCAATCAGCTTGATAGATTTAGCCAGCGTCCCCTTAAGGTCCATAAACACGGGGGCGGCTTGTATCACTGCGGCTTTAAAATTGTCGTGAACCATGGTGTGTCATCCTTGCGATTAAAAGTAAATGAGAGCAATAGATGCTAGGCCTGCGCGCACTAAAAAGCTTGCCTGCAAGCGCGGTCGCGTTTGACCGGGCGCGCGGATTTTGCGGGCAATGGTTGGGGCCTTGCATTGCCTCCAACACCGCGTTACGATGCTGTAAATAAGTACCATGGCCAACGTTTTTAGCGTCGACAACATTGCCGTACCTCAGCGCATAGGTGCGTGGCGCGATGCTGTGTGCGACACTTTTGTGCGCCTTGAGTGCGAGCCTGATCGGCGTGCACCTATGCGCGGCAGGCTAGAGTCGGGCACCTTGGGTGACTTGCATGTGGCGCGTGTACAAAGCTCGCCCCAGCGGGTGGAGCGCACCCGTGAACGCGCATCGCAAGCGGGCGAAGCCTTTGTGCTGCTGAGTGTGCAACTGCGCGGGCGCACCGTGGTGCAGCAAGGCAATTCACAGGCCGTGCTCACGCCCGGTTGCCTCGCGTTTTACGACACCACGCGGCCTTACACCCTTAACCTGCCTAATGATTTTGACCAAATTGTGCTGCACCTACCGCACGATACACTGCACCGTAAAGTGCCCGGTGGCCTAGACCACATGGCGCAATGCATTAGCGCAGCCAACCCGTTTGCCCAAGCCATCATGGCGCTGGCGCCACAGCTACTGCACATGGTGAGCGCGGCCCGGCCCGCTATGGCGCAGCGCACCTGCGACGCAGCCATTGAGCTGATGGCATTGGCCATGGACTCGCTGGCTACGCACCCCAGTGCGCAGGCAGACAGCGGGCCAAATGTATCGTCGGGTGCACCCGTGCAAGGCGCATCTGCCGACGCGCTGGTGTGGCGCACACGCGAGCTGATCAGCCAGCAGCTGGACAACGCCACACTCAGCCCCACCAGCTTGGCCAGCCAGTTGCATGTGTCGCTGCGCAGACTGCAAGAGGTGTTTCAAGTGCAGGGCACGACGTTGACGAGTAGCATTTGGGACATGCGGCTAGACTTTGCGCGCGGTTTGCTGCTGGCGGCACCCAGCCAGCGTGAGTCGGTTAGCACTATTGCTTACCGTGCAGGCTTTAGCGATGTGGCGCACTTTAGCCGCCGCTTTAAACAGCGCTACGGTCTGTCGCCCAGCGAGTTTCGTGCGGCACAGCACTAACGCACCACCATAGAGCGGCTGGGGTGCTTACGACGAGACCAGGCTAGGCCAGCATCTCGCGGGCCGGGTCTTCGCTGTGCAGTACGCGCTGGGCAAACACTGCCAGTTTGGCCGTGTCTGCACGCAAAACCTCGTGCTTAACCGCCAGCACCTGCGCCGGGTGCATCGAAAAAGCGCGCAGGCCCAGGCCCAAGAGCAGGCGCGTCATGGCGGTGTCGCCGGCCATCTCGCCGCATACGCTCACGCCCTTGCCCTGGGCTTGGCATGCGGCAATAGTTTGCGCTACCAACTGCAGTACGGCGGGGTGCAGCGGGTCGTACAGATGGGCTACCGACTCGTCTGCCCGGTCAATCGCCAGGGTGTACTGAATCAGGTCATTGGTGCCCAGCGATAAAAAATCAAAGTACTTTAAAAACAGGTTCAATGTCAACGCTGCGGCGGGTATCTCGATCATGGCCCCCAGCTGCACTGGGCCATAGGCTACGCCCCGGTTGTCCAGCTCGCTGCGGGCCAGGTCAAGCTGGCGCAGGGTTTGGCGTATTTCGCTGGCAGCGCACAGCATGGGAATCATCAGGTTGACTTTGCCATGCGCCGCAGCACGCAAGATAGCCCGCAGCTGGGTACGGAACATGGCAGGTTCGGCCAGGCTCCAGCGGATAGCGCGCAAGCCTAGCGCAGGGTTTAGGTGCGACTGGCCTTTATCGCCATGGCTTTTTTCGCCGTGGCTGTCCAGCGGTTTGTCGGCCCCTATATCGACGGTGCGGATCGTTACCGGCAGGCCTTGCATGCCTTCTACGGCGCGCACGTAGGCGGCGTATTGCTCGTCTTCGCCGGGCAGCTTGCCGGCGCGGCCCATGAACAAAAATTCGCTGCGAAACAGGCCCACGCCTACCGCGCCGCTGGCAAGGGCCGGGGCTGCGTCGTCGGGCATTTCAATATTGGCCAGCAGCTCAATTTTGACACCGTCTAGCGTGATGGCCGGGGTATGCAGCAGGCGCAACAGGCGCTCACGCTCTAGCTCGCCTTGGCGCTGCTTAAAGCTGTATTCGGCCAAAATAATGGGCGACGGGTCGACCACCATCACGCCCGCATCGCCGTCCACTATCACCCAGTCGTCTTGGCGCACCAGGTGGCTGGCCGTGCGCGCGCCCACCACAGCGGGTATGTCCATGCTGCGCGCCACAATCGCGGTGTGCGAGGTTTTGCCGCCCACATCGGTCACAAAGCCTGCAAACACGCTGGTTTTAAACTGCAGCATGTCGGCAGGGCTCAGGTCATGCGCAATCAGTATCAGCGGCACATCGGGGTCGCCTGGCGGCAGCAGGCTTTGCTGGCCTTGTTGGCGCTTGCGGGGCGCTGGGGGCGGTGCAAGAGGGGCGGCAACAGGTGAGGCCACGCCTTTCATGACCCGCAGCACGCGCTCGACCACTTGCTCCAGGTCGGCTTTGCGCTCACGCAGGTAGGCATCTTCCATTTCGTCAAACTGGCGCGAGATCACTTCCAGCTGCGTTATCAGCGCCCACTCGGCGTTGTACAGCCGGTCTTTGACCCAGTGGGTCACACCGTCTTGCAAAATTTGGTCTTGCAGCAGCATTTGGTGCACGTCTAGCAGGGCCGTCAGCTCGCTGGGCGCGTCTTTGGCATCTTTGCCTACCAGCGAGTGCTGCAGCCGTATCAGCTCGCTCACCACGGCGTCTTTGGCATCGCGCACACGCAGCAGCTCGGCCTCGATCTGCTCGGGCTTGATAAAGTAGTGCGCCACATCCATCCGGCTGGACACCACCACCACCGCCCGCCCAATAGCGATACCCCGCGAGACTGCCAGACCGTGGATGGAAAAAGTCATACGCGCAACCCCGTTTGCGCCAAGCTAGGCCGCAGCGCAGGGCCGCCCCAAGCAAGGCCAACACCCACGGGGGGCAGCGCAGCACACGCAGTGGCAAGCGTGGGGGCTTGTAGCTTCACTCACCTTCCCCAAATTTGTCGTTGATAAGTGCCAGCAGCGCGTCGGTTGCTTCTTGCTCACGCTCTCCGCTGGTTTCCACCATCACCTCCACGCCAATGCCGGCGGCCAGCATCATCACGCCCATGATGGACTTGGCATTGACCCGGCGTTCGCCACGCGCCATCCATACCTCGCACGGGAAGCTGCTGGCCAGCTTGGTGAGCTTGGCCGAGGCGCGGGCATGCAGGCCCAGTTTATTGCTGATGGTGATGGTGGTTTGGATCATGGGCTTTTTTAGCTTGGTTTTGGGGTGCGGTGACTGCCACCTGCATTACACCTTGCGCACCACCCGCTAGCGCACGTGCAACCAGCGCATCGAGCTCTTCGTGGCGGTAGGTAATGGCGCGCAGTAGCATGGGCAGGTTCACGCCGGTAATGAGCTTGGTGTTCACACCGTCGGTCAGCTCGCGCGCCACGTTAGACGGCGTAGCGCCAAAAATATCGGCCAGCAGCAAGGCGCTGGGCAAGCGGCTTTGGGCCATGATGGCGCGCGCCTGGGCTACGGTTTCTTCGGGCGGGGTGTTGGGCTGCACATCCAGCGCAGTCACGTAGGCATCGGCATCTGGAAACACGTGCAAGGCACAGCTGCGCAAGGCCGAGGCCAAGGGTGCGTGGGCGATGATGACAATATGGTTCATGCAATAAGGTTTAGACAACGGTAGCGGTGCGGGCGGGCGATACCGTCTTATTATCCAAAACAAATCGCAGGTATGCCGCAAAGCTGCAGATAAAAAATACCCCCAGCGCCGCCCGAAAGGCGTTGACCGTGCCCAAGCCTTGGGCTTTGAACAGGTCAATCAGCAGGCCAATACCCCACTGCAGGGCAAACACCCCACTGAATATAACCAGGTTGTAGGCTGTGAGCGCCCGCCCGGCCATGGCCTGCGGAAAAGCCATGCCCACCGCAGGCTGGGCCAACGACATGAAGGTACAGCTGATGCAAAACAAGGCCCAAGCCCACCACTGCGCTGCAGGCCCAGCGATGCAAATCATGGCCAGCAGCAGCAAGCTTAGCGGCATGCCGCGTGCAATCAATGCGTCGGCATGCCAGCCCCTGCGCACCAGTACCGGGTTAACCATGCCCCAGACCCAAAAAGCCCCCAGCATGCACACGTTGATCCAAAACAAACCACTGGCGGCCTGCGCAGGCGTGTTGCCGCTAACCTGCACCAGCCAAGGCACAGCCCACAAGGTTTGCACAGCCAGCAGGCCGCCATAGTTAAAAAAGCCCGCCCACAGGTGGCGGCGAAAATACGGGTGCCGCCAAATGCTGGCGTAGCCCCCGTCAGCGCTAGGGGCTGGGCTTGGGGCAGGACCCTGAGAGGTTGTGGCCCTGTGCCAGGCCGGCAGCCGCCACGCCAGCACCACAACCGACAGCGCAATACACAGAGCCAAGCCGCCAAAAATAGGCCGCCAGCCCCACAGCGGCAGCAGCCACTGCACGGGCAGGGTAGAGGCCACCATGCCCAGCGAGCCTGTCATCAGCATCCACGCGTTGGCCCGCAGCTGCTGCTCTGGTGCGTACCAGCGGCGGTACGCCGTAAGCGGGGCCATCAGGCAGGCGCTTACGCCCACACCGCACAGCATGCGCGCTGCCAGCAGGCCATTAAAACTGGGGGCCAGCGCAAAAGCCACGCAGCCCAGTACCGCCACGCCTAAAAAGCTAAGCACCACTGCACGCGGGCCATACCTGTCCAGCCAGCGGCCCAGCGGAATTTGGGTAAGCGCAAAGCCTAAAAAATAACCCCCTGCCAAGAGCCCTAAGTCGCCCGACGACAAAGCAAACTCAGCTTGCAGCACCGGCGACAGCGTAGCCGTGATGCCGCGCACCAGGGCCGACAAAAAGTAGGCCAGCGCGAATGCCAAGAAAACCTGAACCGCCAAGCCGCGCGGCAAAGTGGCGTGCAGGGTTGGTGCAAGCACTGCGCCGGGCTGTGCGTTGTGCGCAGGGTCGTGCGCTGGGTTGTTGGCCAGTGGCATCACTGCAGGCCAGCCACTTTAATGCCGGTAAAAAATGTGTCAACAGCCTGTGTACTTAGCGCGCCTGGCCCGTCCCGCTCGGCCTGCGGCGTGCCGTACACGCTGGCCTGCACCACCACACCGCCATGGGCGAAGTACTTGCTTTGGGTGGCTTTGTTCACCGCAGCCAGCTCCGCTTTTACCAGCACGCCCTGCGCTGCGCTGCCCACATTCACCACCGCCACGGTAAACGTAGCGCCCCCCGCCTCACAGCCCGCCATCACCATCTGGCGCGGCGCACCCGCCAGCGGCACCGTGCGCTCACCCCGGTCGGGCTTGCACGGCAGCAGGGCCGCCACAGGCAGCCCCTCAAACGCCACGTCGCGCCAGTTAAAAGCTGGTGTGCAAGCCAGGGTGGCCAATACCAAGCCAAGTACTATCAAAAAGTGAGCTACTCGTGCAGCATTTCCTTGGGTCAGAGGGTGTTTTTCTAGATAAACCATGATGATATTATCGTTTGGATGATCTAAATGAAGCGATCGCACTAGCTTGTAGTGTCAAATATACCGACTAAGTAGGATGATAGTCCTTTAGGCTCCTTAAACTAGCTTTTAGACCCTACTTTCTATGACCCAAACCGAGCGCATTTATAAAATCCAAAATAGTCTGCGCAAAAGCAAGGGCGTGAGCTTTAAAGCTATGCAAGGCTCACTGGAAGTCTCTCGCTCCACCCTTAAACGCGACCTAGACTACATGCGCAATCGCATGAACATACCTATTGCATATGACCGCTTAACTGGGGTGTACAGACTAGACGAATCAACCGCCCATGTAGGGGACTCCTACGAGCTGCCCGGCCTGTGGTTTTCACCCAGCGAAATCCATGCCCTGCTGACTATGCAACACCTGCTAACCAGCCTAGACGCAGGCGGTGTACTGGCCCCGCACATCGAGCCGCTGATGCAGCGCCTGAACGCCTTGCTGGGCAGCGCGCAGAACGACGCGCAAGAGGTGCGCAAGCGCGTCCACATCATCACCCTGGCCCGCAGGCAGGTGCAAGCCGAGCACTTTCAAACCGTAGGCACCGCCCTGCTGCAACGCAAACAGTTGGCCATCACCTACACCGCCCGCCACAACAACCAAACCACCCAGCGCGAAGTGTCCCCCCAGCGCCTGGTGCACTACCGCGAAAACTGGTACCTAGACGCATGGTGCCACCTGCGCCAAGAGCTGCGCAACTTTGCTCTAGACCGCATCACCCAAGCCCAGGTGCTGCCCGCCGCCGCACAAGAGCTAGACCCCGCCGCCCTGCAAGCCGCTTTTGACAGCAGCTACGGCATTTTCTCCGGCGGCCCCGTCACCTGGGCCACCCTGCGCTTTAGCCCCGAACGCGCCCGCTGGGTAGGCCAGGAACTTTGGCACGACGACCAACGCGCCAGCACCCAGCCAGACGGCAGCTACCACCTGCAAATCCCCTACACCGACCACCGCGAACTCATCATGGACATCCTGAAACACGGCGCCCACTGCGAAGTGCTGGAGCCCCAAAGCCTGCGCAGCGCGGTGGGGGAGGAGGTGAAGAGGATGGGGGAGAAATATTTGTGAAAATATTTTTCACGGATGGGTGGGTGGTTCATCCTGTGAACCTTTGGGTAGTTAGGCTACACATTTACAAATAAAAAAATTAGACCAAGAAAGCCAGCATCGTGCCAGAACCATTAGCCCACTCAGGCGGACATTTACTAGCAGACCACTTGCAGGCGGTAGCCAGCATGGCAGCCGATTTTTCGCAAGCGTTCGAGTCCGCTCCTGTTACGCAGCGTTGGGCTTATATGGCAGGGTTGTGGCATGACTTGGGCAAATACCGTCCAGGTTTCCAGCGCTACTTGGAGCAATCGGATAATCCCGATGCCCACATTGAAGGCAAAGTCGGCGGCCGTGAAAAAACCCATTCTGCGGCGGGTGCGCTTTGGGCGATGCAAGTGCTGGAAGAACAGCATGGCGCAAGTGGCAAATTGGCTGCCCGCGTGTTGGCTTACCTCATCGCGGGACACCATGCCGGTCTAGACAACTGGGAGGATGGTCTTGCGTCGCGTTTAGATGGTGAAGATAGCAAAACTGAATTTAGTGAAGCGCGTGACGCTAAACCACCGCTAAATATCCTCGGTGCTGGTGACTTTGTCCCTCATCTCAAAAATATACCCGGCGGCTCGGATGGCTTTGCGCTATGGGTGCGCATGTTATTTTCGTGTCTGATAGATGCTGACTTTCTGGATACCGAGGCGCATTTTGATGCAGGTAAGCCTGCCAAGCGCGAAGGCTTTCCCACATTGCCCGCAATGCAGCATGCATTTGATGCACACATGGCCGCTTTGCCAGTGGCAGACACCCCGGTCAACACGCTGCGCGCAGACATCCTGCGCCAATGCCGGGGCAAAGCGGCCTTACCTGCCGGTTTCTTTTCGCTCACTGTTCCCACGGGCGGCGGCAAAACTCTCTCCAGCCTTGCGTTCGCTCTCAACCACGCCTCGGCGCACCAAAAGCGCCGCATCATCTACGCCATCCCCTACACCAGCATCATCGAACAAACCGCAGATGTGTTCCGTGGTGTCTTCAAGTCGCTGGGTGACGAGGTGTTGATCGAGCACCACAGCCAAGCCGATGCCGCCGACAAAGACGAAACCGCCCGCAGTCGCTTGGCCTGCGAAAACTGGGACGCGCCGCTGGTCGTCACCACCAACGTTCAGCTATTTGAGTCCCTATTCGCAGCTAAAACCTCGCGCTGCCGCAAGCTGCACAACCTGATCGGCAGCGTCATCGTGCTCGATGAAGCCCAGCAACTGCCGCCCGAGTTTTTGCAACCTATTTTGGATGTGCTCAATCTGCTGGTAAAGCACTATGGCGTTACCGTCGTGCTCTGCACTGCAACCCAACCCGCATTGAATAGCACCAGCTATTTCGACCCAGGCAAAGGACTGCGCGGTTTAGAAAACGTGCGCGAGATCATTGACGAACCCGACAAACTGTTTGATGCTCTGCAACGCGTCAAGGTGGAGTTGCCGCCAGACTGGACAACACCAACCCCGTGGGTTACCACAGCAACCCACCTCAGCCAAGAAGATTGCGTATTAGCCATCGTCAACACCCGCAAAGCCGCCCGCGAGCTACAGCGCCTGATGCCGTCTGGCACGGTGCATTTGTCGGCGTTGATGTGTGGTGCACACCGCAAAGACGTCATTTCGCAGATCAAAGACCGTTTGAAAGCCAAACGCGAAGGGCGCGACGCACAACCGCTGCGGGTGGTCAGTACCCAATTGGTAGAAGCGGGTGTAGACATCGACTTCCCCGTGGTGTACCGCGCCCTGGCTGGCTTGGACTCCATTGCCCAGGCCGCAGGCCGTTGCAACAGGGAAGGGCGCTTGGCCGACAAAGGGCGTGTGGTGGTGTTCGTGCCGCCTGAGCGGCCACCAAAAGGGCATTTAGAACAGGCTGCGCAATCACTCGTGCGCACATTGCCCGATTCAAATGTGGAGCCATTGACGCGTGCATTATTTGCGACGTACTTCAAAGATTTTTATCACTCAATTGATCTCGATGGGAAAAAGGTCTGCGCAATGCTTAGAGTTCAATCTGACCTGAGCGTGCGGTTTCTGTCTGCCGCCAAAGCATTTCGATTGATCGACGACAAGGACATGGCGATGGTCGTAGTTCGCTACGCGCATGCTAAAGACGACATGGACAAATTGCTAGACACTTTGGAAGCCGAAGGCCCCAAGCGCTGGCTCATGCGCAAATTACAGCGCTACACCATCAGCATCCGCAAACGATTGGCCGACAAGATGCTTGAACAAGGCAGTTTGACCTTGCCCATGCCCGGTTTGTATGTTCAGGTGAATGCGGACAACCTTTACCATCCCACGCTGGGCTTTATGCCAGAAGACGATGTGTACAACCCAGAGGCGTTTGTGCCGTGAATGGCGGTATGGCGAGGAATCAAAAAATGAAGGGCGGGCCGAAGCCCGCCCCCGTCTACCGCTAGCCACTAACCAACGTATCTAAGTTTCAATCCACGCTTTCGCGAAGCCAAATGATAGCAAATTTTCTTGGTTTAAATATTATTAACTAACGTTTCTAAGAAATATGTATAATTCAGTCATTCTTTCTGCCTGGAGTAGCTGTGCATATGGATTTCTCGGATTTTTGCAAACCCATCAAAGAGTTGCGACTTATGGGTGCGCAGCCAGCATACAGGTTCATCTTGGTTTGGCTCTTGATCGTGATGAGAGTGGTTCTGCCCTATCTTGTCTTGCCGATTGGCGGGGCACTTGCGCTACAAAATTTTTTTGAATTTCTAAGGTAGTTAAAAATGACCACTTTTTGCCTAGAAGTCGCGGGCCCGTTTGCCTGCTTTACCCGGCCTGAAATGAAGGTGGAGCGCGTCTCTTATGACGTGATGACTCCGTCTTCTGCTCGGTCTATTTTCGAATCCGTGCTCTGGAAGCCTGCTATCCGCTGGCGGGTGCATCGCATTGAGGTGCTCAAACCGATCCGCTGGATCAACTTGCGGCGTAACGAAGTCAGTGCGGTGGTGTCCACCCGCAATGTGCAGCAGGCGATGACGGCTGGCAGCGGCACCTTAGGCCTTTATATCGAGGACGAGCGCCAACAACGTGCCGGATACTTCTTGCGTGATGTGGGCTACCGTATTTATGCAGACTTGTCCTTGGCTGCGCACAGTTCTGAGCCGTTGATGAAATACAACGAGATGTTTAGTCGCCGGGCCAGTAAAGGGCAGTGTGTCAACCAGCCCTACCTGGGCTGCCGCGAGTTTGCCGCCGACTTTAAGCTGATTACCAACGATGCACCGCCCGCCGCAACCAATGGCGAAACCCGCGAGCTGGGCTGGATGCTGCATGACCTGGACTTTACCCATCCTTCTGATCCGCAACCGCGATTTTTCAATGCCAAGCTGGTCAATGGAGTGGTGCAGGTGCCACCGTTCGAGGAGGCACGCGGATGATATTGCAAGCCCTCAATGACTACTACCGTCGCAAGTGTGATGACTCAGACCCTGCGCAGCGCCTACCCATGTTCGGGTTAGAGCAAAAAGAAATTCCCTACCTGCTGGAGATCAATGCTCAAGGGCAGTTGCTCCAAATGCGTGACACGCGTGAGCTACAAGGCAAGAAGAAAATTGCAGCAAACTTTCGTGTGCCACTTGGCATAAAAAAGACATCCGGCGTAGCGGCTAATTTACTGTGGGACACCTTGGAATACGTGCTGGGCGTGGACACCAAGGGCAAACCAGCGCGTGTACTTGAACAGCATGCAGCGTTTCGCGCCCGCATTGGCGCGCTGCCTGCGACAGCCCGGGAGGACGCAGGCATTCAAGCCGTCACCCGGTTTCTGGCGCAGATTGACCTGGCTCAGCTAGAGCGCCAACCTGCATGGGCTGAAGCACTGGAGAGCAACGCTGTCTTGAGCTTTCGCTTGCAAGGCGATCAGGATTTGGTGTGCCAGCGTCCCGCCGTCGTCAGTGCGGCGCTGAATCTGGCTACCGATGAGGATGCCCGCGTTGCCATGTGCTTGGTGTCTGGCGAGCATGCGCCGGTAGAGCGTTTGCACGCCTCCATCAAAGGTGTTTGGGGAGCGCAGACCTCTGGGGCCAACATCGTTTCGTTCAATGCCCGCGCGTTTGAGTCGTATGGCAAGACAGAACGGCAGGGTGAAAACGCGCCAGTGAGTCGTGCTGCTGCCTTTGCCTACACTACGGCGCTCAATCACTTGCTGCGTAAAGATTCCACGCAGCGTATTCAAGTGGGGGACGCCTCCACCGTATTTTGGGCGGAGAAGCAGGACGCGTTTGAGAATATTTTTGGTGAAATTTTCAAAGACAACCCTGATGAAAATACCCGTGCCGTCCACGCTTTGCTTGATGCCGTTAACAGCGGAAGACTTGCTGGGCCAGAGGGCGACACACGCTTTCATGTGCTGGGGCTAGCACCCAACGCCGCCCGCATCAGCATTCGCTTCTACCACTGCCTGCCACTGCGCGAGCTAGGGGCACGCATTGTCCAGCACTTCCATGATTTGGAGTTAGTGCGCGGCCCCAATGACCCGCAATACCCGTCACTTTTTCGCCTGCTGGCAGCAGTTGCAGTGCAAAACAAGGCCGACAACATTCCACCCAATTTGGGTGGCTCAATAGTTGATGCCATCTTTGCAGGTGAAAACGTTTCCTATCCCAGCTTATGGCTAAACGCGGCGGTAGGGCGATGTCGCGCCGAGCAAAACGTTAACTATCTGCGCGCCTCAGCCATCAAGGCCTGCCTGCGCCGCCAGATGCGCCATACCTCAGTTTCATCCACCAATCAAACGACAGAACAGGAGTTTTTGCCCATGCTTGACCTTACCAACACCAATCCGGCTTACCGTATGGGGCGTTTGTTCGCCGTGCTAGAAAAAATTCAGGAAGAAGCTAGTCCCGGTTTGAACGCTACCATTCGGCATCGCTATTACGGCGCGGCCTCTAGCACGCCAGCTTCGGTGTACCCAACTTTGCTAAATTTGACCAGACACCATATTAGGAAGCTTGAAGACAAGGGCAAGCGGATGCTCTATCGCGCATTTCATGACCATACCCCGGATGACTACATCGGAAAAGTCCTGCACGGCGTTTCCAGCATGCCCACGCACTTGATGTTGCCAGACCAAGGCCGCTTCGCACTAGGTTACTACCACCAGCGCCAAGACTTTTTCACCAAAAAATCAGATACCTCAGCCACCACTATTACAGAAGGAACCGCATCATGAATCTCGCAAACCGCTACGACTTCGTTCTTATTTTTGACGTGAAAGACGGTAATCCCAATGGCGACCCAGACGCAGGCAATATGCCGCGGCTAGATGCCGAGTCCGGCCATGGTTTGGTCACCGATGTATCGCTCAAGCGCAAGGTGCGCAACTTTGTAGGGCTGGTGAAAGAGCAAGACGTACGCGAGCCCACTGAAGGCGAGAAACGCTTCGAGATTTATGTACGCGAAAAGGCCATCCTGAACCATCAAAACCAACGCGCCTATGCCGCACTCAAGCTCGATGCGGTCGAGTTGCCTGCTGAAGGAGAAGCTGCTGTAGCCGTAGAAGAAGCCGATGCCAGGAAGAAAAAACCCGTCAAAGAAAAACGCAAAGGCAGCGCAGACGATGTGGGGCTGGCACGTAAATGGATGTGCCAAAACTTCTTTGATGTCCGCACCTTTGGCGCGGTCATGTCCACGGGCGTGAACTGCGGCCAAGTGCGCGGCCCGGTACAACTTACCTTTGCCCGCTCAGTTGATCCCATCATCGCGCTAGAGCATTCGATCACCCGTATGGCGGTTGCCACAGAAGCCGAAGCTGAAAAGCAGCAGGGCGACAACCGCACCATGGGCCGCAAACACACGGTGCCTTACGGCGTGTACGTGGCGCATGGTTTTATCTCTTCATTTCTCGCCAAACAAACTGGCTTTGGCGATGATGATTTAGAACTGGTGTTCAAGGCGCTGGAGCAAATGTTTGAGCACGACCGTTCTGCTGCACGCGGAGAAATGTCTACGCGCGGCTTGTATGTGTTCAAACACGATAGCGAGTTGGGCAACGCGTCAGCCCATTCATTGTTTGATCGTCTGAAAGTACAAGCCAAAGAAGAAGGCGCAGTCGCACGCAGCTTTGATGCCTATTCGGTCTCTTTCGACGACAAGCCGGTTGCGGTTGGCGAAAGTATTGCTGCTGGGCCCGGCGTAGCGTTAATGCGCCGCGCTTGATTGCCATGCAGTAATGACTTTAACTACGCCCAAGGAGTACAATCCTCCTATGCTGACCATCATCGAAACCCCCTTGTTCAGCAAACTCTGGCCTGAATACTGTACAGAGGATGAGCGGGGTGCTTTTGCGGCGTTTATGGCAGCGCATCCTGACGAGGGCGACGTGGTGCAGGGCTCTGGTGGTGTGCGCAAGGTGCGCTGGAGCCGCGCGGGGTCTGGCAAGTCGGGTGGGGTGCGGGTGGTTTACTTTGTTCGCAATGAACAGGGTGAGCTGGTCTTATTGTTTATGTATGCCAAGGCCAAGCTGGATACGCTCAAGGCCAGCACTTTAAAGGGGTTGCGTGATGCCGTTAAATAAATTGGTGAAACAGCCTGTGGAAAAATCTGTAAAAACTGCGGTAAAGCCTTCGGTAAAGCCCGCAGTAAAAAAACCGATGACCGATGCGCAATTGGCTAAGTGGGAGGCCAGTCGAGACCTGGAGGCTGAGCTGCTGGAGTCTGTGCGCCAAATGCAGCGGGGCGAGGGCACCGTGGTGTATTCGCCAGTCATTGCCGCACGGCAAAACTCCAAGCTGTCGCAAGCGCAGTTTGCACAGTTGCTGGGCGTGTCGGTGCGTACGCTACAGGGTTGGGAACAGGGGCGCAAGCAGCCTTCGGGCGCTGCGCGTACGCTCATTACGCTTGCGCAGCGCAATCCTAAGGCGTTACGTGATTTAGCCAATGTTTAGAGCATAAAACTGTCATCATCAGTTATAACTTTATGTAGGAGATACCAAAATGTCTGAAATCGTATTTGTTGTAGAAATAGCCCCCGAGGGGGGGTTTACGGCCCGTGCTTTGGGTGAATCTATCGTTACCGAGGCGGACACCGAGGCTGCGCTGCGTGTGGCGATTCAAGACGCTGTGCACTGCCATTTTGATGAGGGCAAGATGCCCAAAGTTATTCGTATGCACTTTGTGCGAGACGAGCTGATGGCTGCCTAGGCGCGGGTATGAAACTACCGCGCAACTTAACTGGCGCGCAGCTTATTCGCGCCCTGGGTAAGCTGGGCTATACCGCCAACCGCCAGACTGGTAGCCATGTGCGCCTGAGCTGTGAGGTGCCTGTGCAGCACCACATCACGGTGCCGCTGCATGACCCGTTGCGTATCGGCACGCTGGCTGCCATATTGGCGGCCGTGGCTGATGCGCATGGGTTAACGCGAGACGAGCTGCTGCAAGCCTTGTTTGGTTAATGGACTCAGGGCTTGCTTTTTGACCACAGACCTCGACCAAGTCCCCCTGTCTGCCCTACAGCACTGGCACTACTGCCCGCGCCAGTGTGGGCTGATTCACCTGGAACAGGTGTTTGACGAAAATGTGCACACCCTGCGCGGCCAGGCGGTGCATGCCAAGGTAGACAAACCGGGTGTGGAGACCGCCAAAGGCGTGCGGGTAGAGCGCGCGCTGCCGCTATGGGACGACGCATTGGGGCTGGTGGGCAAGTCTGACGTGGTGGAGTTTTTGCCTGGTGGCGTGCCTTACCCGGTGGAGTACAAACATGGCAGCCGCCATAAGGCACCAGACATTGCCGCGTGCGATGACATTCAGCTGGCCGCGCAGGCCATGTGCTTGCAAAGCATGACTGGCAAGGCGGTGACCGAAGGGGCGATTTACTACGCTACGTCCAAGCGCAGGCGGGTGGTGCCTATTACGCCTGCGCTGCAAGCGACTGTGGTACATACCGCGCAAGTTATTCGCCACATGTTGGCCAGCACCGTGCTGCCACCACCCCTGCCCGCAGAGCAGGCGGCCAAACGCTGCAAGGCCTGCTCGTTGATCGAGCGGTGTCAGCCGCAGGCCGCTAGTGCGGGCTTGGCAAGTGCACGCGCTGCATTGTTTGACCCAGACGCTTAAAAACCATTCAGCCATGCAACTGCTCAACACCCTGTACGTCACCACGCAAGACACCTACCTGCGGCTAGACAACGAGACCCTGCGCGTAGAGGTGGAGCGCGAAACGCGGCTGCGTGTGCCCTTGCACCACTTGACAGCCGTGGTGTGCTTTGGCCATGTGGGTCTGTCGTCGCCACTCATGCACCAGTTGGCTGAAAGCGGCATAGCCCTGGTGCTGCTGGACGATAACGGGCGCTTTAAGGCGCGGCTAGAAGGCGCAGTGTCGGGCAACGTGCTGTTGCGCCAAGCACAGTTTGCGCTAGCGGCCACGCCTGCGTTTGCACTGGACATGGCGCGCGCGTGTGTGGCGGGCAAGATTAAAAACACCCGAGCCGTGCTACAGCGGGGCGCGCGCGAGGCCAAAGCGGAGGATGAAGCTAAAACCCTAGGCCGCCTAGCCGACAACTTGGCCGCCAGTCTGCGCGCCTTGCCCGATGCTGCCAACCTGGACGTGCTGCGCGGCATAGAGGGTGAGGCAGCGCGCCAGTACTTTAGCGGGCTTAATTTGCTGGTACGCGTCGACCAGCGCGAGGCGTTCAGCATGGACGGCCGCACCCGCCGCCCACCGCGAGACCGCTTTAACGCCATGCTGTCGTTTTTGTATGCCATGTGGATGAACGATTGCCGCTCGGCGCTGGAGGCTGCGGGGCTGGACCCGCAGGTAGGCTTCTTGCACGCGCTGCGCCCCGGGCGTGCAGCCTTAGCGCTGGATTTGATGGAAGAGTTTCGCCCCTGGGCTGATAGGCTGGCGCTGACCTTGATTAACCGCGGCCAGCTTGCGGCCAAAGACTTTGTGCTGCGTGAGGGCGGCGGTGTGTCGCTAGAGCCCGACGCGCGCAAAGCCGTCGTGGTGGCATACCAAGAACGTAAGCGCGACGAAATTACCCACCCATTGCTGGCGCAAAGCGTACCGCTGGGCTTGGTGCCCTTGGTGCAGGCCCGCTTACTAGCCCGAGCGTTGCGTGACGAAAGTGCCCCTTATGTGCCTTTTGTGGCCAAGTAGAAAGGTAGTACAAAGCTATGCTGGTGTTAGTGTGCTACGACGTAAATACCGAGACCAAGGAAGGCCGCCGCCGTCTGCGCCGCGTAGCCAAGGTATGTGAAAGCACAGGCCAGCGAGTGCAAAAATCGGTCTTTGAATGTAAATTGGACATAGCGCAATTTGAGGGGCTAGAGCGAAAACTTCTCGCAGAAATAAACGCGGCACAAGATTGCTTGCGCTTATACCGCATACCTGAGACGCGCGGTTTTGAAGTGCTGGAACACGGTGCATTTAAAGCGGTAGACTTTGATGGTGTGCTGGTGCTATAGCCTGGGTGCTAGCGCGAACCCCAAGCGATGGCTTTAAGCACACAGGTTCGCGGACAACCCAAGTACTTTGATATAAATGCATTTTTTGCAATACACTCATTTTTCTCTTGAGGCAATAAGCGCTTCACACGCCACGTTCGCGCTACAGCGCAAAATTCGTGAACGTGGAATAGCGCTTAGCGTTGAAGGGTTCGCCCGCCAGTGATGGCGGGCGTGGATTGAAACATATCAAATTCCCATAATAAACAACCTGCACATAAGTTCGCCCGCCAGTGATGGCGGGCGTGGATTGAAACATCAAAGTTTGGGTCAAAAGCCATTTTAGTCATAGTTCGCCCGCCAGTGATGGCGGGCGTGGATTGAAACACGTGTGTTGACACCTCCCATTAGCCCCGCAGTAGTTCGCCCGCCAGTGATGGCGGGCGTGGATTGAAACCGAGCGAATTACACAATCGGGCACTGACAATTTTGTTCGCCCGCCAGTGATGGCGGGCGTGGATTGAAACGATATTTGCCGGTGGCGCAAATGGCTCGATTATTGTTCGCCCGCCAGTGATGGCGGGCGTGGATTGAAACATTTTGGGGACGGACGCGTTGCGTTGGGCACGCCCGTTCGCCCGCCAGTGATGGCGGGCGTGGATTGAAACTCCTCGTACAGCAGGCCTTTGCAAGGTTGTTTTGGTTCGCCCGCCAGTGATGGCGGGCGTGGATTGAAACGCAGTAGGTTGCAGCTTCGCAGTAGGTTGCAGCTTGTTCGCCCGCCAGTGATGGCGGGCGTGGATTGAAACGTTAAAGTATGGGACCCAGACGAAAAAGTCAGTGCGGTTCGCCCGCCAGTGATGGCGGGCGTGGATTGAAACAAGGGTGGAGAAACAAATGCTTTAGGGAAGCCTAGTTCGCCCGCCAGTGATGGCGGGCGTGGATTGAAACACGTTAGGGGTGGTAAGGGGTCTGGGCAAGCGTACGTTCGCCCGCCAGTGATGGCGGGCGTGGATTGAAACATGGTAAACACCTTGTATAACCTGATACTGTCAGGGGTTCGCCCGCCAGTGATGGCGGGCGTGGATTGAAACTGGCTTGCCGATGGATAAGTTAGCCATCCAAGCCGGTTCGCCCGCCAGTGATGGCGGGCGTGGATTGAAACAATTTGCCACCTCTATGATGGCCTGCAGCACCGACGTTCGCCCGCCAGTGATGGCGGGCGTGGATTGAAACTCATCGCTCATAGATGTTGAGACGGTCATCAACTGGTTCGCCCGCCAGTGATGGCGGGCGTGGATTGAAACTGTTGGCAACATGGCGGGCGGGCAACTGTGCTCGCGTTCGCCCGCCAGTGATGGCGGGCGTGGATTGAAACATCGAAGATTGCAAGCTGTGGGCCGGCCTAATGAAGTTCGCCCGCCAGTGATGGCGGGCGTGGATTGAAACTCTATTGCCTCGGTTAGCCTAGGCCATTCGTCATGTTCGCCCGCCAGTGATGGCGGGCGTGGATTGAAACCGCAAAATCTGAACACTCATTTCCTGGCGTTTTACGTTCGCCCGCCAGTGATGGCGGGCGTGGATTGAAACAAGACGGTGCCCAGCGTATTTACCGCCCGCAGCAGGTTCGCCCGCCAGTGATGGCGGGCGTGGATTGAAACTGGCGTTGGGCTTTTCCCACCGCGCATCGTCTGTGTTCGCCCGCCAGTGATGGCGGGCGTGGATTGAAACAAGATATTCACGCACCGGGTGAAAGCGCCGTGAATGTTCGCCCGCCAGTGATGGCGGGCGTGGATTGAAACATTGTTCTCGGGGGTAGCGGTCTTTGTGCGGGCCAGTTCGCCCGCCAGTGATGGCGGGCGTGGATTGAAACGGGCCTTGCCTTGTATCCACACCACCCCACCCTTGTTCGCCCGCCAGTGATGGCGGGCGTGGATTGAAACCTCAATCCATACTGCATAAGCAGTGGCTTGCGCCGTTCGCCCGCCAGTGATGGCGGGCGTGGATTGAAACTGGTGAGCGTGGGCAAAGAAATTGGTGGCATCCTGGTTCGCCCGCCAGTGATGGCGGGCGTGGATTGAAACAACCAAGCGGGCGTGGTGCAAGTCATTTAAGCCGCGTTCGCCCGCCAGTGATGGCGGGCGTGGATTGAAACCAAGAAGGCGGGGCGCATGTTCTTGGCGCGGCTGGTTCGCCCGCCAGTGATGGCGGGCGTGGATTGAAACAAGGTCGGCGGCCGTGTATTCGGCCAGGTATTCTCGTTCGCCCGCCAGTGATGGCGGGCGTGGATTGAAACGCTACAGCAGTGACCCACTGGCTACCTGGGATGCCGTTCGCCCGCCAGTGATGGCGGGCGTGGATTGAAACCATCTTACACACCATGCCCCATCGACTTGACAGCGTTCGCCCGCCAGTGATGGCGGGCGTGGATTGAAACTGTTAGGCTAACTTACTGAAAATGAGTGCAGTACAGTGCAGTGGCGCGGCGTACCCGCGGTGGCACAGTGCGCTCACCCCTGTAGGGCTTGAACAGCAGCCAATACCAAGCCAAGTACTATCAAAAAGTGAGCTACTCGTGCAGCGTTTCCTTGGGCGATAGGGTGCTTTTGCCTGATTAGCTACTTGTCTCAGACATAGGGATAGATATCGTATACTGTTGTTATGTACAGTTTTACGGAGTCCACCCCATGTCAATGAACCGAATTC
>JAYWGO010000124.1:0-14014 GCA_043778205.1 Polaromonas sp.
GGCTAGGGCTTGAAAGTCTTCTCGTCTCATGGCATCACCTAACTTGTTGATTCATAAGGGTTTAGTTTATACCAATAGTTAACGATGACATAGCCTTAAATAAAAGCAATCTGGCCGCCCGAGCCTCTGCTAACAGCTAAATACACGCCCACTCACACCTCAAACTCTTGCCCCGCGTGCAGCCAGCGTATGTCGTGGCTAACATCGTTACCGCTGGGCTGGGTTTGGTCGAAGCGCTGCACTTCTTCCATGATCAGCTCGGTTTCTGCAGGTTTGGTGTGGGTGATGTAGATGGGGTAGCGTTTGTCTTTGGCAATATGGTCTAGCTCGTCGGCCAGGGCAGTGGGTGAGAGGTGCAGGCTGCGTTTAGCGAGTTCTTTTTCGCGGTTGCTAAAGGCGGTTTCTATGACCAGGATGGCCACATCCAGCTGGTTAACGCGCTGCCAAAAGGCGGGGTTGCGCTCGGTGTCACCGCTGAACACCCAGTAGCCGTGCCCGGCGCTGATGGCGTAGCCTACGGCAGGCACGGTGTGCACCGCAGGCAGTACCTCCACCTGTTTGCCGCCAATGGTGAGGGTGGCACCTGTGTGTATGGGGTGAAAAGTCAAAAACGGCGCGGCAGCACTGGGGATGGTGCTGAAGTCGGGCCAAATGGTGTTGTTAAAGATATGTTGGCGCAGTGAGGCGATGGTCTCGGGCAGCGCGTGTACACGCAGCGGGGCTGTGCGCAAAGAGGCCACGCTGTCTAGCATCAGCGGCAGTGCGGCAATGTGGTCGAGGTGCGAGTGGGTGAGCACTACGTCGTTGATGGCGCACATCTCCGCCAAGCTTAAATCGCCTACGCCCGTTCCTGCGTCCACCAAAAGATTGTCGTCCACCAAAAATGAGGTGGTGCGGCAGTCTTTGGCAATGGCCCCTGAGCAGCCTAAAACCCGTACTTTCATAGCGCAATAGCCCTGTTATTTGGTCTCGAAATTGGTGGCGCCATCCCAACTAGGGTCAAAAGGCAGCAACCGCATAGAGGCTACACGCTGTGCATAGAGTTGGTAAAGGAATTTTTGGGCATTTTGGCGATCTAAATTTAACATTTGCACGTCGCACTGCTCCCAGTCTTGGTTTCTGTAAGCTTTCAGCATGGCGCCCCATGTTTTAAGCTCGTCGGCTTGGTCTTTGGCGATGCTCTGTGTGCCGCTTTGCGCACCGGTTGGTATGTTAGCCAGCGGCTGAAATATCGATACCGCTTGCTCTTTGCCTTTGACTCGCACTTTGTCCAGCTCTTGCCACATAAAGTTACCGGCCAGCTTTTTGGTGGCTTCGCTGACCACCACCTCGACACCGTAGTTTTTAGACAGACCCTCCAAGCGCGAACCCAAATTAACTGCATCGCCAATCACCGTGTAGCTGCGCCGAATATCAGAGCCCATGTTGCCAACACACATCGTGCCGCTGTTAAGACCAATGCCTACGCCAATCTCAGGGATACCTTTAGCGCGGTGCTCTTCGTTAATTTTACGCACGGCAGCGCACATTTCCAGCGCGGCTTTGACTGCCATAGGGGCGTGCTCAGGAGTATCTATGGGCGCGCCCCAAAACGCCATCACGCAATCGCCCATGTATTTGTCGGTAGTGCCGCGGTTGGCCTGGATAATTTCGGTCAGGCGGCTGAACAAATTGTTCAGCAAGCCCTGTAGGGCTATGGGCTCCATTTTTTCAGACAAATTGGTAAAGCCGCGCATGTCGCAAAACATCACGGTGAGCTCTTTGTTGACCGCTTTCATGCTGTAGCTGTCGGGGTCTTTGACCATTTCATCCACCAGCTCAGGCGGCACATAGGCGGCGAACATGTTGGCAATTTGGCGCTTAGACTTACTTTCTACAAAATAACCGTAGCTCATATTGAGCGCGAATGCGGTAATCGCCATCACCAAGGCTGCAGCCAGCGGTAACACCAAGCCAACTCCTAAATAAAGCCAAAAATTCAAGCCGATCAAACTGCCAACCACGCCCAAACTGAGTGCCACTGCTTTGGGTGCAGACAACAGCGGCAAGGCAAACGCCAATACCAGCCCGGCAAGTACCAGCACGACGACCTCAAACCCCAGCGCATAGTCGGGGCGCACGACCAAACGGCCGTCCAGCATGCCAGAGATCATATTGGCGTGCACTTCTACGCCGGGGTAGGTTTCGCCCACGGGCGTGACCCGCAGGTCTAACAGGCCTGGGGCGGTAGTGCCCATCAGTACAATTTTGCCTTTAAGTGCGCCTGCGGGCACCCGCTTAGACACAATGTCCGCCGCAGAATAGTATCTAAATGCGCCGCCGGCAGTACCGCCTTGGCTGCGAAAGGGTATTAGCGCTGCTACGCGGTCGTCTACCGGCACGGCCAAGGATTTGCCATCTTGCTTGAGCAAAATGCTTTCTAAGCCCTGGTAGTTGCGCGATAAAAACCGCTCTTGCGGAAAACCAGGCTCTACTTTGGGCAGGCCCGTTAGCACGCGGAACATGGCCAAGGATAAAGACTCGTAATACTGCCCCTTGTGCTCCGCAATCAACGGTATAGAGCGCACCACGCCGTCCAGGTCGGTGATGGAGTTGAAAAATCCTGCCATCGGCGCAGCGGTGGCCAGGGGTGCAATGTTAGAGCCGTAGCCCGACCAGCTGGTGAATTTAATGGGCCTGCCCGCCAGCGCGTCTTTTTGCATGACTGCGGCAGGCAGTGCGCCGCTGGTTCGGCCATCGCGGTCACTGGTAAGGTAGTAGCCCAGCACAACAGGGCGTTTTGCCAAGGCTTTGGCAAAGCTGGCATCGTAGTCTAAGCTGGCTTCAATTTGGCTTAACCGGTCTGCAAAGCCCGGTTGGTCGCGCATTTCTTCAGCGGCCAGCTGGCGCAAACGCTTCAGGCCCGAGCTGTCATCGGCCTCGGCAAATACCACGTCAAAACCCAGTAGGCCAATTTGCTGGCGGTCAAACAGCTCGTCTACCAAGCTGGCCATTTTGTTGCGGCCCCACGGCCAGCGCCCTATTTCAGACAGGCTTTTTTCGTCAATATCAATAATGACGATGCGCTCGTCCACCGTGTTGGGCATAGTGGCCCGCAGCCGCGCATCGTAAATAATGTCATCTAAACGCTGAAAAACGTTAATCGGCAGTACACCACTGGCGTGCAGCAGCGCAATCAGCAGCGGTAGCAAAGTAACTGCGATGCGAGGCCAGTGTTTTAGCAATGCCTCCATCCCAGCAGCGTCCTGTTAGATTGCAAGCAAGCTTAGCTTTGCACAAACTGCATTTGCGTTCCGGCAAGCTCCAACACGTCCATATTCTTAAGCACCATCGGCTCCGAGCCCAGCGGTGTACCGTTGAGTGTGGGCCGGTTAACGCCTTCTACATGGGCCACCACAAAGCCGTGGGGGCGCTTGGTAATGGCGGCTACGGCTACGCCAGGCTTGCCAATGGTGGTGACCACTTTGACCAAAGGTACTTCGCGGCCAGCGGCGGCACCTGACAAAACCTTGATTGCTGCCGTGCCTGCAGTGCCGGGTTGCGCCGCGCCTGCCGCGGCTGCAGGGGGTTGCATTGACCCCGCTGCACCGGCTTTGATAACCATGGTTTTCTCGAAGCCTGAATTAGCAACCTCGTTGATAAACTTGATTTTGTACTTGCCAATTTCAACCGTGTCGTTGTGTGCCAACAACTGTTTTTTGGCAGCTTTGCCATTGACATAGGTGCCATTGGTGCTGTTGAGGTCTTCAAGGTAGACCTCGTTGCCGGTCATCTGCATTACGGCGTGCTCACCACTGACGGCCAGGTTGTCGATAACAATATCGTTATACGGCCTGCGTCCCAGGGTGGTACGGTCCTTGGTAAGTTGGACTTCTTTGATGACGACACCGTCGATCGATACGATCATTTTCGGCATGGCCGACTCCTCGTGGTTTTGCTGTTCATTGATTTTACTTTCTAAGCAGGCGCGACATAAAGCCCCGTTTGGTAGAACCTTCTCGTGCTTCAAAAAGCAGTACCGATATGTTGTCTCTGCCGCCCGCTGCGTTGGCGGCAGCAATCAAGGCTACGCCTTTTTGCTCTAAAGTGCCAGTATCTAACATAATATGTGCAATGCCTGCATCGTCTACCATGTCAGACAAGCCGTCAGAGCACATGAGGTAAACGTCACCCGGCTCTACGCGGTGCTCGTTAACTTCTAGTAAAACAGTGTCTTCCACACCCAAGGCGCGGGTAACAAGGTTTTTATTGAGCGAGGTGGCGGCTTGCTCAGGCGTAATCAACCCTGCATCCATTTGCTCTTGCAACAGGGAATGGTCTTTGGTAATTTGCGCAAACTCGGTGCCGCGCATGCGGTAGCAACGCGAATCGCCAATATGGCCAACCATCAGGCGCGCCTCGTGGCACACGCCCAGCACCAGGGTGGTACCCATGCCCGCGTACTGCGGGTTAGAGTTGGCCGCATTAAAGATAGAGCGGTTGGCGTTGTCTACGCAAATTTCTAGCGCGCGGCGCACTTCGCGGGCGTTGGCCGCCTTGCCCACTTGGGACAACCAGCGGCTCATTTCAGAGCGAATAAAAGCGGTGGCCATGCCGCTGGCCACTTCGCCAGCGTTGTAGCCACCCATGCCATCGGCCAACACCGTGAGCGATGTGGGGGCATCATAAGTGACTGAGTCCTCGTTATTCTCACGGGCCAAGCCAGGGTCGGTATGGGAACTAAATTGGTAAATCATGGTGTAGTCGAAGCTTACTATAACGAGTTTTAGCTGCTTGAGCCCGGATTACCGGGTTTGGGGACTACGGTTTTCTCAAAGTCTGCAGAAACTGTGTCAATTTTGCGCGTTGCTTCAAAATAGCCGCCTGCGGCTTTGGCCGGGGCCAGCACGGATGTCTGGTCTGCTGCCATACCCGGCGAACCAGCTAGCTCGGGCGCGGTGTAGATGCTGGGGGCGGTGCCGCCAACGGCCAGGTCGGCCAGCGCCAAACGCAGGTCAGAGGCAAATTGCTCACCGTTTTGAAAGCGCGTCTCAGGCCGTTTGCTCAGCGACAGCGCCACCACGTGGGCTACCGCTTCGCTTAAATCAGGGCGCACGGTGCGAATGTCGGCCGCTTCCTCGTTGGCAATTTTGTACATCAATTCGGCCATCGACTCACCGCGAAACGGCAACACACCCGCCAGCATTTGGTACAGCATGACACCCAGCGAGTACAAATCTGACCGGCCATCCACCTTTTTACCGGCAATTTGCTCGGGCGACATAAAGCTGGGCGTACCCAAAACCAGACCGGTTTTGGTTTTGCTGGAATCGGTAATGCGGGCAATGCCAAAGTCAGTTACTTTGACGGTGTCGCTGGCCAGTTCATACATGATGTTGGCGGGCTTGATATCGCGGTGCACTACGTTTTGCTTATGCGCATAGCCTAGCGCCTGCGCCACCCGCTCCACAATCGACAGCACCGTGGGCACGGGCAGCAAGGCACCCGTTTTGCAAAAGTCAGCCAGGTCTTTGCCTTTGAGGAACTCCATCGCGATATAAGCCAGGTCGTGCTCTTCACCAGCGTCGAAAATGGTGACGATGTTCTGGTGCTGCAAGCGCCCTGCGGTTTCTGCTTCGCGGAAGAAGCGCTCGCGTGCATCGACCAGCTCGTCGCCGTCAAACTCTTGGCTAAGCGCCATGGTTTTAATGGCCACCACGCGGCCAATTTTGGGGTCTTTGCCCAAATACACCACGCCCATAGCGCCCTTGCCCAGCTCTTTGTCAACCTGGTAGCGCCCTAGCATAGGTTTTTCTACCCCGCCACCGGCAAGCAGCATGGTGCCACCAGGGTGCGCGCCACCGCCGCCCAAAATCACGGTTTCCGACAGATTTTTTGCCCGGTTGAGCTTGACATCGAGCCCCTTGTACGACTTGTCTAGGCCTGCCATGTGCTCGTACACCGCTTGCGACTTGTTGAACTGGCGCTTGCGCTCAAAGTCCAGTGCCAAATTGCCCATGTTGTCCATCAGCGCGTCGCTCAAGGGCACCCGGCGAAAGCGGTCAAAAGCCATGTCCAGCTGGCCCTGGCCCTGCAAAGCCAAGCCCATCATACGGTTAGTTTCTGCAGACTCTTCGTCTGACTTGAGCTTACCTGCTTCGGTGATGAGGAAGCGTTTGGTGGTGAGGGCCAAATGCCCAATGATAAGCAAAATTGCCGGGAAGATAAATTGCACCCACCGGCTGTACCGTGACAAAAGCACATAAGACGACACCAGCAGCACGGTGAATAGAGCACCAGTCAACAGAGCGGCGTGGCTTGCTGATAAGCGGGGCAGCAACGCTATCAAATACGCGGCAACCATCAAGATAGCCAATGAGCCTAAGACCGCTGCCCATAAAGGGGTGGTAACGAAGTGCTCAGACAAAATACTTGAAGTGACGTGCGCTGTTTGCTCCAAGGGGGTTAAGCCGCGCCCGCCAAGTGGAGTCGGAAACTCTACCCCGACACCGGCTGCTGTTGGCCCAAGCAACACTAACTTACCCGCGTATTTGCTGGCAGGCACTTTACCTGACAGCACATCGAAAGCAGAGTCGTGTGAGAAAACGGACTTACCTTCTTTGTCTGCATAATAGTAAGGTCGCATTTGGCCAAGGTCATCGGTGCTGATGCGTAGCTTTCCAATTTGGATAATCTGGTCTTTATCTAGCACCTGAATATCTGCTTTGGTAAGGTTAAGGCTTTTCATAGCCCCAACAAGCGTCAAAGACGGAACCATTTGGCCAAAATAGTCGGCCAACAAAGGTTCTACTCGGATAGAGCCATCAATGTCGGGCGATTTGTTTCCGTGGCCAATTGCAGCAAATTTATTGCTTAACACGTCGATGGGTTCAAGTATGCCAGCAGCCCCCAGTCCAAAACCAGCGGGGGCATCGATAAGGCTTTTTAAAGTGGCTTCTTTGAGTAGTTTATCGGGTTTGCCTTTGCCATCCCCGGGGGTTAGACTTACCAATCCCACAACATTGCCTGCAGAGGCAAAAGCTTGCGCTAGTTTTACATCGGCATTCAATGCAGCCTCGCCCTCGGCAGCTATCTTATCGATGGCCTCCAAAGTGGCATTGCCTGTTGCTGCATCTGCGCTAACTGCGGCGCGAATTTTTTGCAGAAATGGCAGGCCTTTTTCAATCTGCGGCTCAGGGTAGAAAATCTGGTTAATGATGGCCTTGGGTTTGCCTGCACTGATTTGGTCGATCAATCTGGCTTGCACATCGCGCGACCACGGCCAGCGGCCTACATTGGCGACACTCTGGTCGTCAATCGCCACAATTGCAATTTGGTCAGAAGGTTTTTTGTCTGACTGGGTAAGGCCGTAGTCGTAAAAGCGATTTTCCAGCGTATCTACAAAATTGGTAGTACGGTTAAATACAAAGACAGCCAGCACCACCAGCACGCCCACAAACCAGTCGGCGCGCCAAAATGCGTTGCGTTGCGATGAAGATGTCGCCAAGTGTTGTGTTCCGTTGTCGCCACTGAGGTGGTATTTTGTCAAAGCTTCTTGTGAAGTAATGACGCTAAGTGCTTGTCTTTAGTGAATAAATAAGCCCATACGTTACCAGACAGGCCGTGGCAAGACAAGTAAATTTGTCATCTGGCGTGGTGTTTTTGTTGCAAGTAGGGGCCACTGGCTTACCGCAATGCGTAAACTTTTATGCGCCTTTGTCTTCAATTTAAGCCGCTTTGGTCTTGCCGCGCTTTTGCAACCACAGGCCCAATACCACGACAATACCTGCACCTATGATGCCCGCAAAAACAATCGTTTGCTCGCTCATTTTGCCGAACCAGCCCTCCACAGCGGGATCGGTGAGTAGCATTTCACCAGATAAGAAGCCCAGTAAAGCAGCACCCAGAGTGATAATAATGGGGAATCGCTCCATCACCTTCATCAGCAAAGTGGAGCCAAAAATAATCAGTGGAATGCTCACTAACAGGCCAATCACCATCAAAGGTATATTACCGTGGGCTGCTGCTGCTACAGCCAACACGTTGTCCAGGCTCATGACCAGGTCAGCAATCAAAATAGTGCGAATAGCCGCGCCCACGCTGCTGATGGGCTTGCTATGCCCGTCGTCGTCGCCACCGCCACTTAGCAAATCTACGCCAATGTAGACCAGCAGCAGTGCACCTACAAGTTTTAAATAAGGCAAGGACAATAGTTCTACGGCAACTATAGTCAGAATAATCCGCATGACGATGGCGGCTGCGCTGCCCCAAAAGATGGCAGGCTTTTGCTGCGCGGGGGTAAGCGATCGGGCAGCCATGGCGATCACTACAGCGTTGTCGCCAGACAACACTATATTGGCCAAGATAATGGAGCCCAGTGCGCTCCAGATTAAGCCAGAAGATAAATCAAGTCCAAAAAACATGGCGAATCCTTGTACGTTTTCTAAATGCAAAAAGCGCTGTTACCAGCGCTTTTTAAACACAAAGCACAGTGTACGCTGTGCTGCGGCATTACTTTATGCGTAAAACTGCTTATGGTCAGGTTGTCGCAAGCTTGGCCGCATTGCAGCTTTTGCCCTGTTTACTTCAGCAGTGCTTTCAGCAGCTTGGCCATTTCTGACGGGTTGCGTGTGACGGTAAAGCCGCACTCTTCCATCACCGCCAGCTTGGCATCCGCCGTGTCCGCACCGCCGCTGATCAGCGCACCCGCGTGGCCCATGCGCTTGCCGGGAGGGGCGGTCACGCCGGCAATAAAGCCGACGATGGGTTTTTTCATATTGGCTTTGCACCAGCGGGCGGCATCTGCCTCGTCGGGGCCGCCAATTTCGCCAATCATGATGACGGCATCGGTGTCTGGGTCGTCGTTAAAGGCTTTCATCACGTCAATGTGCTTAAGGCCATTGATCGGGTCGCCACCAATACCGACCGCGCTGGACTGGCCCAAGCCAATTTCGGTGAGTTGCGCTACTGCTTCGTAAGTCAAAGTGCCTGAGCGGCTGACCACGCCGATGCGGCCTTTGCGGTGGATGTGGCCGGGCATGATGCCGATTTTGATTTCATCAGGCGTGATCAAACCAGGGCAGTTAGGGCCTAGCAATAAGGTCTTTTTGCCGCCAGCGGCTTCTTTGGCCTTCATGCGGTTGCGCAGCTCGAGCATGTCGCGCACGGGGATGCCTTCGGTAATGCAAATCGCCAAGTCGAGGTTGGCTTCTACAGCTTCCCAAATAGCAGCGGCTGCGCCTGCGGGCGGCACATAGATCACACTGACAGTCGCGCCCGTGGCGGCAGCGGCTTCGTTGACCGATGCGTAAATGGGGATGTTAAAAATCGACTCGCCAGCCTTCTTAGGGTTCACGCCCGCGACAAAGCACGCTTTGCCGTTCGCGTATTCTTGGCACTTTTCGGTGTGGAACTGGCCGGTCTTGCCGGTAATGCCTTGGGTGATGACGCGTGTGTTTTTGTTGATGTAGATAGACATGATTCTTCCTTAGCCTTTCACTGCGGCAACGACTCTTTGCGCCGCTTCAGCCATGCTGTCAGCGCTGATGATGGGCAGCCCGCTTTCGGCCAGCATCTTCTTGCCCAAGTCTTCGTTGGTGCCCTTCATGCGCACTACCAGTGGCACGGAGAGGTTAGTGGCTTTGCATGCGGTGATGATGCCGGTGGCGATGGTGTCGCACTTCATGATGCCGCCAAAGATGTTGACCATGATGGCCTTGACCTTGGGGTTTTTCAGCATGATTTTGAAAGCTTCGGTCACTTTCTCGGGGGTGGCACCGCCGCCTACGTCCAAGAAGTTAGCAGGCTCTGCGCCGTACAGCTTGATGGTGTCCATGGTGGCCATGGCAAGGCCAGCGCCGTTGACCAAACAGCCAATGTTGCCGTCGAGCGAAATGTAGGCCAAGTCAAACTTGGATGCTTCCACTTCAGCCGGGTCTTCTTCGTCCAGGTCGCGCAGTGCAACGATTTCTGGATGGCGGAAAAGCGCGTTAGAGTCAAAATTAAACTTTGCGTCGAGGGCTTTTACGCCACCATTGCCTTCAACAATCAAAGGGTTGATCTCGACCAGCGCCGCGTCGGTGTCCATGTAGCACTTGTACAGCTTTTGCAGCACGTCGATGCAGGCTGCGGTAGAGGCAGCAGGCACCGTCATGCCGTCCGACAACTGCTTGCCTTGTTCGGCGGTCAGGCCCACAGACGGGTCGACAAACACGGTGATGATTTTCTCGGGGGTGTCATGTGCCACCGCTTCAATGTCCATGCCGCCTTCGCTGCTGGCCATGAAGGCTACTTTTTGCGAAGCACGGTCGGTTACTACGGATACGTAGAGTTCTTTTTTAATGTCAGCGCCGTCTTCAATGAACAGGCGGCGTACTTTTTGGCCCTCCGGGCCAGTTTGTGCGGTTTTTAACTGCATGCCCAAAATTTCACCGGCGAGTTTTTTCACATCGTCAATGCTGCGCGCTAGCTTCACGCCGCCGCCTTTGCCGCGTCCACCCGCGTGGATTTGTGCCTTGACCACCCACACCGGGCCGCCCAGCTTTTGTGCGGCTTCTACCGCTTCTTGCACCGTAAATGCAGGGATGCCACGAGGGACGGGAATGCCAAAGGAGCGCAAGAGTTCCTTGCCTTGGTACTCATGGATTTTCATAGTGTGTTATTCCCAAGTAGTGATGAATTAGGGGCGAAGATAATGATCAAATGGAATGGTGTCGTGCACAATCTGCATGCAAATTACCATGCAGTTACAGCCGGTGAACTGTATCATGTTGCAATGCACAAATATTGTGCTTTTTGCGTACGCCGCCAGTTACAGCGCCAGCGGTGCGTGATTTTAAAGCCTTTCCATCAGTTTTAAGCGGGACCTGACCATGAGCACAGCAGCAGCAAAAATCTTTATCGACGGTGAAGCTGGCACCACTGGCCTGCAAATCCGCGAGCGCCTGGCCGCCATGCCCCAAGTGCAGGTGGTCAGCATCGCGCCCGAGCTGCGCAAAGACCCCGCCGCCAAACGCGCCCTGATGGCCAGCGTAGACATGGTTATTTTGTGCCTGCACGACGACGCGGCCCGCGACTCGGTGGCCATGATCGATAGCTTGGAAGGCAAAAAGCCCAAAATCATCGACGCATCCACCGCCCACCGCATTGCGCCCGGCTGGGTGTTTGGCTTTCCAGAGCTGTCAAGCGGCCAGCACGCCGCCGTGCAAACCGCCCAGCGCGTAGGCAACCCCGGCTGCTACGCCACGGGCGCGATAGCCATGCTGCGCCCCTTGGTAGACGCAGGCATTTTGCCCAAAGACTACCCTGTGTGCCTGCCTGCAGTTAGTGGTTACTCTGGCGGAGGCCGCCAAATGATGGAAGCCTACCAAAAAGGCGAGGCCCCCGCTTACGAGTTGTACGCCCTGGGTCTAAAGCACAAGCACATCCCCGAAATCATGGCATACACCGGCATCACCCGCCGCCCCATTTTCATCCCCAGCGTGGGCAATTTTGAGCAAGGCATGCTGGTCGAACTGCCCCTGCACCTGGATATGCTGCCCGGCAAACCCAGCATCGCCGCCCTGCACGCCGCGTACGCAACACATTACGCAGGCAGCACGTATGTGAGCGTGCACCCCGCGCCCGAGAACGGCAAGCTAGACGCACTGGCGCTGAACGGCACCAACAACCTGGAAATCCGCGTGTGTGGCAACGACGAGCTAGGCCACGCGGTGGTGGTTGCGCGGTTGGACAATTTGGGCAAAGGTGCCAGCGGCGCGGCGGTGCAAAACTTGAAGCTGATGCTGGGCTTATAAATTCACCGTTTTGAAGGAAGCACCAGTGATCGCATTTTTTATTGATGCCGATAACTTTTCGTCACCAGTTTGGATTGACGAAGCATTTATATCTTTAGAAGGATGCGAAGGTTCAGTGGCTATTCGACGCGCCTACGGCAGCAGCGAGAGCCTTAAAGGGTTGACTGATGCTATGAAGTTGTGGGCGATTAAGCCAATCTTGAATTTATCGCTTTCAAAGAACACCACTGACCTTTGTTTAGCTGTGGATGCTATGGAGCTGGCCTGCCAGACATCAGGCCTGAAATTGGTAGTTATTGGCTCTGGCGATGCCGACTTTGTGCCTCTGGTTGTTCGGCTTAGGGAGAAAGGCATCAGAGTATTTTGCATATCCGAAAAGAGCAAAATGGCGCAAGATGCCATTCCAGCTTACGACCAAGTCATCTACGTTGGTAGCAGTCCAGTCGGGCAATTCGACGCAATTGAGGCTGAAAAAGCAGTTTTGACTGTTAAAACATCTACCGATACCCCAGCTAAAAAAGTAGCTACGAAAACTACCCAAACTAAAGCAGCTGGAACAACCAAACCTCCGCCTGTTAAAAAAGTGGCCGCCAAAAAAACGGCCGCCAAAAAAACCGCTCAAACAGGCGAAAAAATCACCATTACTCAAATATTAGATGCAGTACCCAAGCTAAAGACTGGTGAGTGGAATCAACTAAGAGAAGTTGCCAAGCCGCTTCATGACGGGAAATTGCTGGGCAAAAGTGTTCCATCGACCAAACTTTTCAAAAAGTACCCCAATCATTTTGAGCTTAGGCCTGTAAAGCAACCAAGCGAAGTCAGATTCATACTGCCACCTCAGTAACGGTTTGTGGTGAAAGTAATTGCACTAGCAGCAAGCGTGAATTCACACAAAATAGTTGCAGTTGATGTATTCTTCACCCATGAACACCGCCAACCTCAACTTCAAAACGCTACCAATCTCTGAACGGATTCAGCTCGTGGAAGATATTTGGGACAGCATCGCTGAGGAAACACCGAGTTCGCTGAATCTATCCGACCCAGAACGAGCTCAATTGCACAAGCGATTTGAGGCGCACCAAGCCGACCCGTCAAGTAGCGTGCCTTGGAATGAGGTGCGCGCAGTCTTGTTCAAGGGCCAGCCGTAAATGCAGTTGATTTTCCGACCAGAGGCACAAACCGAGCTTCTGGCGGCGCAAGCATGGTACGAGGCGCGGTCGCCAGGACTTGGTTTTGAATTTGCACGGGCCGTTGATGCTGCTGTTGCACGCGTGCAGCGCATGCCACTGACGTTCCCTTGTATTGAAGCTGATTTTCGCCATGTAATGGCGCGCAAATTTCCGTATTCAATTATTTACCGAGTGACCGATGCGCAGATCATTGTTGTTTCTTGTTTTCACCATCGCCGTAAGCCGGGGTCTTGGCTAGCTACAGGCGCATAGCCATGTGTTTTTTAGCTCAGCTCTGTGCTGTGCTAGCGGCGCGGCGGTGCAAAACTTGAAGCTGATGCTGGGCTTGGATAGCTAAGCTGATACTACTAATTTAATAGCTATCCGTGCAGCATTTCCTTGGGCCATAGCCCTAAAACATGTAAAAACAGGCCACAGCTTTACAAGCTAAATGCCAAAGCAGCGTAGGGGCATTTAGGCGTATTGCCTAGCGTGCGACTTGGTGCGAAAATTAATTGTAGATTTAGCATACAACCCCTCACTTTTTAACCTGCAGGCTACCACCATGGCGCAACCTATAACCTACGAAGGCGGCTGCCTTTGCGGCAACATTCGCTTTACTGCCACCGGCCCGGCGTTGAAGCCGCACACCTGCTCTTGCAAACTGTGCCAGCGCCATTCAGGTGCCTTAACGGTGGCGTGGGTAGAGTTTGCAAGCAGCGATGTGCAATGGACAGGGCCCGGCGGCGTGCCAGCCACGTGGCGCTCGTCAAACTACACCAGCCGCGCGTTTTGTGCGCAATGCGGCAGCACCTTGGGCGCTATTGACGACCAACCCGTGGTCGCGCTCACCTTGGGCGCGTTTGATGCGGTCAACCGCAAAGAACTCAGGCCCGTGTCGCATTCTTATGTGGCCAAGCTGCCTGCTTGGTGGCGAGAGGGCCCTGTAGGTACTTAAAACGGCTATTTTTGAGTAACTACTCAGGTCACCCCACAAACGAAGGTTGAACTGGCTGCCCCTGAAAGACACTGACCAGACAGTCGTGCAGGTTGGCCTTTTGCTTGCCCATC
>JAYWGO010000125.1:0-4872 GCA_043778205.1 Polaromonas sp.
ATTCGATGTTCAAATCGAGACCAGACTGAAATGCGATATTTGGCAAGTAAATCATTGACTTACGGTGTTCTGATGGGGAAACGTTGGGACACTACTGAGACTAAGTTTCTCAGCAATTTCTAATTCCGTGACGCTAGTATCTTCAATCACATCATGCAAATACCCAACAACTTGGGCTTGCTCTCCATAAGATTCAAGCAAAGCCGCTGTCGCATCCAAATGAAAAATGTAGGGTTGCTTCAACGTCATCTCCCATATTTGGAGCGGCCCAAGCCACGTTTGTAGTCAATACTGCAATGGCAACTCCAACAAATAATCCAATTAATTTTCTCAAGATTATTTATCTTTTAATTGCTAAGATTTTCTCAGCACGATCAAAGAGCTTTTCCGCCTCGGCTTCACGATTAGTTTTTTTATAGAGAGAAGCTTTACTTTTGAGCGCTTTTGCGACGTCAGGATGGTTGGCTCCCACGTTATTTTCTAAAGCGGCAAGTGCGCGCTCATACATGGGCTCAGCTAAGGTGAACTTATTTTGAAGTTTGTAGAGATCGGCTAAATTTATTAGAGTTAATGCTGTACCAGTAGATTCGGTGGTGGATAAACTGCCTTTCATTTCTAAGCAGCGTTTATAGGCTGACTCAGCCGCTTCATATTGACCTGTTGTCACATACAAATAACCGAGATTATTTAGCACTACCGCTACATCAGGGTGAGAATGAGCGTAGATGCCAGAAAAAATTTCTAGTGCACGCAGAAGTAACGGCTTGGCTTCGGCATAATTACTTTCGTCAATAAAAACTACACCCAAAATATTCAGGCTTTTTGCAAATTCTGGATGGCGCAAACCTAGTGTCTTTTCACTGGCAACTTTTGCTCGCAAAGCAAATGATTTTGCCTCAGCATATTTATTTTGTAGCTCTAATAAACTGGCGAAATTATTCAATATAAAAATTGTGCTGAGATGATTTTCTCCATGCGCTTTCTCGGAAATTTTTAACGCCTCTGCATAATATTCAGCAGCTTTGCCATATTCGCCAAATACCTGCTTCACGGTTGCTATGTTTCTTAAACTTTCTGCAATGTCGGTAGGATCAGGACTGTCTAATTTCTGCCTAATATTCAGAGCTCGTTCAAACAAGGGTTCGCTTTCTTTATAAAGGCCTTGCTTAGAATAAATAGTAGCTATGTTATTTAAACCGTCACCAGTATCTGGGTGGTTTACCCCAAGGCTCGCCTCTCTGGTTTTTAACGTGTACTCTAATAAAGGGAGCGCTTGCGTGTACTTTTCTAGCTGTATATAAATTGCGGCCAAATTATCTATTCTGCGCAGCAAGACTACTTGCGATACTTGGGGATTCTTTTCTGTAATTTGTAATGCACGCTTTGCAAGCGGCTCCGCCAATGAATACTCAGTATTCTTAAAATGCATATCCCACAATAAATCTAGTTGATTTGCTAGATAAATATGGTCTGGCCCAAGCGCCTGCTCTGCGACAATCAATAGCCGCTTAAAGGTTGGTTTTGCTAAATCGTATTGTCCAAGATATTTGTAGATGGAGGCCAGGTTTTGTAGTGTTTCCATCTCACTAGCTTTGCTCCTAGGGACAGTTTTTTCAACTTCAACCAAAGCCTCTTTGAGCAGCCCTACAGCGCGCTGGTGTTGGCCGATTTTGTAAAAGTTAATTGCCTCTTTGTTAAGCTTATCTATCTTGTCGAAAGAATTTGGGGCAGCAACCACGAACCCGATTGCTAAAAATAATAATGCTGCGAGACACAGCGATTGCATAGTTTTCATTTAAGTTACTGATGATGGTGATTTAAGGAGTGCCATTATTCTTTTGACGGTGGAGGCTTACCATTCGGTCCCCATACAGCGTACTCTCCGGCTTGAGCGCCATATTTTCTGATTAAATCTGCATGCGCAGATGTTGCATATGCATTAATCTCTTGCGGTGTTTTGCCATCAAGCGCCATCTGCGCGGCAGTGTCTCGGATTTTGGCGCTTTCAGCTTTTATCTCGTCGATTTTGTCTCCCGCCTTCTCTATCGTTTTTCCTTTTTCTTCAGCTGATTTTGCAGTTTCTTCGCTTCCGCCTGCTGCACGTACTCCATCGCCACTTGCGACTCTTACTTTAGCTCCAACGCTGCAACCCTTAGGTAATTTATCTGAAAGCTTAGAAATATCAAAAGATACATCAACAGATACATCACCAGCTCCAGGTGTTTTCGGACGGCCGACTTCTTTGCTAGTTTCAATTTTTCCTACAACTGGTATTTCACACTTGATATTGAATTCGGCGCCAGCGATATTTTGAAGTTTTAGCCTCTCTTTTCGTGCCAGCTCTTCAGCCGCAACCTTAGCGTCAAATGCTGCTTTATCTTTAGCCATCTGATCAAGAATCTCACGGCCCTTTTTTCTGTTCTCTTCGTCTTTTTGTTTTTGGGTCTTTTTGATCAAATTGCCGTTGGCGTCCAAAGGCGGTCCGTCTTTTGATCTCGCGTGGACAGTGCCTTTGGTGCCGTTGGGCTTAACAGACATGTCTTCATAGTTCGTTTCATCACCGTAGTAGGTGGTCTTTTTTTCTTCGGCGGGCTTTCCTTCGGCCGGTTTGGGTTGTGGGTCTGGCTTGAGTGCCAGAATTTCTTGCTTTTCTTTTTCGGTTAGCTCAGTATCTGCCACAGTCGATTACCCCACGCTTCCATTCATACACACTTCATCGCCGTCGCGCGTGGCTAGCCGGTCTTCGATGATCACGGTGCCGCAACCTTCCATCACTTTGGTATGGCCGTTTTTACCGGACACACCGGATTTGAGGCCTTTGCCGGCGTTGCCTTTCATGCCGTCGATCACGCTTTTGATCATCAACACTTTTTCGTCTCTGGCAAACACGGTGCTTGCATAGTTTTTTTCTTCTGGTGGTAATAACTGCACAGGTTTAAAGGCCACGATGCTCTTGCCTACTTTGCACATATCGGGTGTAACGGCCATGACAAAAAACTCAGCTTCTGCGTCGGCAATGTGCGGGGTGTCGCTCATATTTACTCCCTCATCGATTCAATCAAGCTTGCGCGTATCTGTTGTTCGTGCGCTAGGGTTATTCGCCATGTGGCGTGTAGTTGCTGTGTGTCTAGGTCAACGTGCAAAGTGTCTAGGCGCATCTGGCCTTGCATTTCTTTGAATTCGTGGTCAAAGCTTTTTGCAGACAGCTTCCAGCCGGGTAGCTGCACACTCACAGTCTGCTTGTCTGCAAACACCCCCACCAGCTCGATGTGTTCGTTGCCTTGCAGCGCGCCTTTGACCGTTTGGTCTGCTGGGGCGCAGTTAAAGTAACTGTTGTTAAAGTCTTTGGGGTAGTCGGCGTATTCAGTGGCATAGAAGTCTTTCATCCACGCGTCGTCGTATGTACCTTGGCGCTCTACCCGTGGACTCCACCAGCGCGCGATCGGCCCCCAGCCTGCGGGTTGGTACTTTTTAAAATCAATGTCGTCACTGTAGCTGATGCTGTCTGCGGGCCATTCTATCTGGGGGCCTGCGTATGTTTGCTTGGGGTCGTGGGTGGGGCTGCCTTTGCTGAACAGGCTGTCGGTGGGGCCAAACAGGCCGCTGCCTGAAGGGTTGGCGGTAAAAGTTTCGGTGGCCAGGCTAGGGTCTTTGTCGGCCTCAGTGCCTTTTTGTTTTTGTAGGGCTTTAAGGTCTAGGTAATGGCCGCCGTAGGCGAGCTCATATTGCAGCTGCACCTGCATGGTCGGGGTGGGCTTGGTTAATCGCCATTCATCTTTGCTTTTATGCACCCAGTGGCGCGGGCCGGTGAATTTGAGGGTTTTGTTGATCAGCAGTTCTTTGCCGCGACGCAGCCGCACAAGGCCGTGCCAGCTGGTTTGGGGTTTGTTTTGGTAAGTGTGCACAGCGCCTGTCACATACACATCGGTAAACGGTTTGTGCAGCACCGTGTCGCTCACGGCTTTTAAGCTGGAATACTCTGGCTCGTCTTCATTCCAAAATTCGTCCACCAAGCAGGGCCCGGGTTGCTCTTCAGACAGTTGGGCTACGCCGTCTTTCAAATCAAAGCTGGCTTTAACGATGACTACATCGTAGAACTTGCGGCCTGGGCCCATGTCCATAAACTGGAAGTGGGGTAGATCGGTGAAGTTGTGTATTTCTTGCAGCTGTGGATATGGCAGCGTGCGCTGAGATGGTGTGAGCGACCCTTCCGGCTGCGCACCAGCGTCTTGGTCAAGGCTAGCTAATGTTGCTTTGTCTTGCATCATGGTGCTTACAGCTTAATGCCGCCGCCAAGCTGGCCCATACCGCCCATACCACCTAATGCGCTTACTGCAGCCTTGGCCTGCCCGGGCACGGCCTGTGCCACCTCTTGTGCCATCTCCTGTGCCACCTTGGTCAGGGCTACCGTTTTAAGGTCTAGGCCTGATGCACCGGCCAGTTGGCCTAGCACTTCATCGCTGACCCAGGCGCTGGGTGCGGCGGGCACGGCTGCAACAGCCTGCGCTATGGCAGGTGCACCCCTGAAGCTCTCTGGTGCTGCACCAGCTGGCATGGCGTGCTTGACCAGGTCAGGCGCGCTGCGTGCGGCGGGTGCAGCAGACGCACTGGGCGCGCTAGGCTTGGGGGGCGGGCCGTTCGCAGGCTTGGCTGCCGTTGCGGCCGCTGCGGCTCCAGCTTTGCCGCTACTGAACAAACTGGCCGCTTGTTTGGCCATCCCGGCCAAGCCCACGGCTTGCTGGGCCATGCCGGCAAACTTGCTCAGCGTGCCTATCAGGCCACCGCCGCCTTCAAGGGCGCCCATCATGGCCGCTGTGGAGGGGCCACCGCCTGGGCCTGCGGCAAAGCCGCTGGCACCTGCGGGGGCACCGC
>JAYWGO010000126.1:0-13957 GCA_043778205.1 Polaromonas sp.
TGGGCTGTGCATGCGCCGTATTCTGCGGGCAACCGTGGCTTTTTTCTTCAATCTCATGACAAACTTTCTTGCGCTGACATAGTAATCAGCAAAATGCCAGAGTTTCAACTATCTCAGTTGTTCAAATTTGTCGAACCACTTCTGTCACCATACAAATTGGGGGTCACTATCACATCAAACTGCGCGGGGTGTGAGGCCAAGCGGGCGGTGCCGATGTCGATAATCATGTGGTCTGCTGCAATGGCTGGGTACTCCACACGGATCTCGTCAAACACCTTGTGAAACAAGCCATCGGTCATTTTCATGATGTTGTCTTTGGTCATGCAAGTGACTTTTTTGCGGCCATGCGCCACTGCGTACTCAAAAGCGTAGCGCACGATCTTCTCGCAGCCGGGCCGGGTAATGAGCTTGAGGCACTGGAACACCTCGTCTGTTTGCCGGTGCTCTATGCCTGCGTACAGGTCTTCTTCGTTTTCTCGCACGATCACTACGTCCATGGTGGGGTGCAGCGTGGGCACAAACGGGTGGTAGGCTGCGCAGGGCCGCACGTTGGCGTACAGGCCCAGGGTTTTGCGTACCGTTACGTTGAGGCTTTTGTAGCCACCACCCGAGGGCGTGGTAATGGGGGCTTTTAAAAACACCTTGGTGCGGCGCAGGCTGGCCCAGGCCTCTTTGCCTATGCCGGCTGTGTTGCCGTTTAGGTACACCTTTTCGCCAATGTCGATCATTTCGGGGGCCAGCGAAGCACCGGCTGCCTCCAGGATGCTCAGGGTTGCCTGCATGATCTCGGGGCCAATGCCGTCGCCATAGGCTACGGTAACGGGTGTGGGGGGGGCGAGCGGTGCGTACGATGTGAGCGGGGTGGTTAAAGAAGCTTGATTCACGGGGTTCCTTGCAATGGCAATAAAGAAGCCCTGAGTTTGATTTTTATTCACATTGGTGTCTAATAATGCTTTTGCATAATTTACATAGATAAATTCGTATGATATTGTCCAAACTCCCACGCGCTACCTTTGCCCAGCTGCGCAGCTTTGAGGCCGTAGCCCGCTTAGGCGGCGTAACCAAGGCGGCGCAGGCTTTGCACCTGACCCAGCCCACCGTGTCTACCCAGTTGCGTGAGCTGGCCGACGCGCTGGGCGTGCCCTTGCTGGCCCCCGCTGGGCGCGGCGTGCAGCTCACCGACGCAGGCCGCGACCTGCTGGTGACGGTGTCGCGCATGTTTGAAAACTGGCGCGCATTTGAAGACTCTGTGGCCGACACCCAAGGTATGCTGCGCGGCGCACTGCGTATTGCCGGGGTCACCACCACCGAGTATTTTTTAGCCCAATGGCTCAAACCTTTTGCACAGGCCTATCCCGGCATCGAGATAGACCTGACCGTAGACAACCGCAGCGCCATCATTGCCCGCCTAGAGCGCGCACAAGATGACCTCACGGTGATGATGATGCCGCCCCAGCATGTAGCCTTGCAACACGCCACGGCGATGGACAACCCACTGGTGCTGATTGGCCCACTGGGCCACCCGTGGGCAGGCGTTACTACGGGCGCTGCTCCTTTAATGGCCAGCAGCGCGCGCAAACGGCCTTTGAAACAGCTCTCGGGTGCCAACCTGCTGCTGCGCGAACCGGGCTCTGGCACACGCCAAGCCACGCTAGATTTTTTAAGTGCCCACCAGCTAGCACCGCGCTTGCGCATGACGCTGGGCAGTAACGAGGCTATTAAACACGCTGTCGCTGCAGATCTGGGCTTGGCCATTGTGTCCCAGCACGCCTTGGCCACCGACCCCGCACGCGAAGGCTTGGCCGTACTGCCCATGGCGGGCCTGCCCATACAGCGCACTTGGCAGCTCGTGTGGCGCAGCGACCGCCGCCTGCCGCGCAGTGCCAGTGTGTTCATGGATTTTGTAAAGCGCCATCTAGCAGCGCAAACCATGGCGCACATGGGCTGACTTTTTTAGCAGCATAAGTTGTTTCGGCTTACATCTGCTTTGCGCCATTACGGTCGAAAAACGGCACCAAGGCTTAAAATAGCGGGGTTATTGCTATCAGAGCAACTTTAGAAAGGTTTGGCTATGAAACGCTTGGTATTTTCTCTAGCGCTGGCACTGTGCAGCGCCAGCGCGCTGCAGGGCTGTATGGTGCTGGCAGTGGTAGACACCGTAGGCAGCGCGGCAATTAAAACCGCAGGTGCCGTAGCGGGTGTGGCGGCCGATGTAGCGGTAGGTACCGTCAAACTCACAGGCAAGGTAGTGGGCGCGGCTGCCGATGCGGTGGTGCCCGACGGCGAAGTTAAAAAATAAATGGCGACCAGTGCCATGAAAAACAGCCTCTTCATCGCTACTATTTGCCTGGCCATCACCGCCTGCGGCAGCGCATCTAAAACCACACCCAACACGTCAGACTTGCAAGCCGTGCAAGGCAAAGGCAGTTATTTATTGGTCACTGTTGCAGGCACACCGCTGATCCAAGTCGATGCCAAAGACAACGCTACTTGCAGGGTGCTGGGTGCCAGCGCCATCAAGAAAAGCCCTGAGATTGCGGCCAATACCCGCTGCGCTGACACATCGCAAAAATCGCAACTGCCCTTCACGGCCGTGGTGCGCGAAAGCGAGACCCAAATAGAAATTGCCTCCCACTTTAGAACCGAAGCCACCTGCAAAAAATACGCCGCCGGATTGGCTGGCAGCGCGCAAGTTACACGCAACTGCACCCGCAGCTAAGCATTTGCGGCTTTAAGCGGCTTGCTCATCATTTAATAGCTACTCATTGAGCATTTCCTTGGGCCACAGGCTGATTTTGTATTAAAAAGTCGACCAACACCCGAACCCGCGCTGCCAAATGCTTGTTCTGCGGGTACAGCACATAAAACGGTCGGCTGCGGCCTGCAAAAGGCTGCAAAACCTCGGTCAGCTCTGCGGGGTGGCTGCTGGCAATCCAACCCATGGTTTGTACCAGCCCCATGCCTGCTCTGGCCAGTACCACCGCGCCCAGCGGGTCTTCTGATACTTGTACGCTGCTGTGCGGTTGCAGCTCAACGGGTTGGCCGCCCTGCATAAACAGCCACGGCATGGCGCGTCCGGTGCTTACCAGTACAAAGGGCAACAAAGTGTGCTGCTGCGCACTGTGGGTGCCCTGCAGGTCGACCAGTGTTTGCGGTATGCCGCGTGCGCGCAAATACTGGGGGCTGGCGTACACGCCAATGCTGGCATCTTCAAGCTTGCGGGCCACCAGCCGCGAGTCGGGCGGTGTGCCCTGGCGAATGGCCACGTCGTAGCCTTCGTCAACAAAGTCAATATTGCGGGTAGAAATGTTGATGTCCAGCTCTACATCGGGGTACAGCGCACGAAAAGCAGGCATTCGCGGCAGCAGCCTGGTATGCGCATAGGTGCTAGGCACGCTGATGCGCAGCAGGCCGCGTGCCTGAGCTTGCTGGCCGGTAATGCTGCGCTGGGCATCGTCAATTTGCGCCAGTGCACTGCGGCACTGTTCAAAATACAAGCGCCCATCGTCGGTCAGCTGCATGCTGCGTGTGGTGCGCCGAAACAGTTTGTTGCCCAGCCGCTCTTCTAGCCGCCCCACGCTGCGGCTGACAGCGGCGGGGGTTAAGGCCAGCGCCCTGGCTGCGGCGGTAAAGCTGCCTAGCTCTGCAGCTTTGCAAAAAATAGCGATGGTACCGAGCTGGGTGTGGAAAGCGTCCATGGTTCAACAAACCTATTAATTACATAAAGTATCAATTAAATCAAATTAAAGGGTATTTATCTAGCAAAAGCATTGCAATATAGTTGCTTACGTGGCTTTAAACCACTTAATTTTGTTGTTTTTACCAGGAGTTTTGTATGCAACCCGTTTTAATGATCGTTACTTCGCACGCCCAACTGGGCAATACCGGCAAGCCCACCGGCATTTGGGCCGAGGAGCTGACCACGCCCTACTACGCGCTGCAAGACGCGGGCTTTGAGGTCACTTTGGCCTCGCCCCAAGGCGGCAAGCCACCGTTTGTAGCCGACTCGCTGCAAATCAAGCCTGAAGACACTGGCAGCAGCGTTACACGCTTTTTGGCCGACCCGGTGGCGATGGCCAAATTTAACGCCACGCACAAAGCCGCAGCCATGAACGCTGCAGACTTTAGCGCCGTGTTTCTGCCCGGCGGCCACGGCACCATGTGGGACACCGCTACCGACACCGCCACGGCGCGCTTGGTGGCAGATGCCTTTAACGCCGGCAAACCCACTGCCGCCGTATGCCACGGGCCTGCCGGCCTGGTCAACGCGCTGCGCAGCGACGGCAAAAGCATTTTGTTTGGCAAAAAAGTCAACGGCTTTACCAATGCCGAAGAAACCGCCGCCGGCCTGATGGACGTGGTGCCGTTTCACCTAGAAACCAAAATGCGCGCCCTGGGCGGTGTGTTTGAAAGCGGCCCCGACTGGGCGCCCTACGCCGTGCGCGATGGCAACTTAATTACCGGGCAAAACCCAGCGTCCAGCGCGCTAGTGGCCCAGCATGTTGTGGCGGCGCTGCAAGGTAAATAAGCCGCAGTGCGCAGCCGCCGCTGTGCACTGTACAGACCCTGATGCACCACATGCTTTGTTACCAATGCCGTTGGCAGCTAATACTAATTTAATAGGTGCTTAGTAAGCAAATACATAGGCATAAGAGCCATTTTTTTAAAACCTATTTTTTTAACCCACCTAATAGAATTGAACACCATGAAAACCACCCTCACCTCTTTGGCCATTATGGCCAGCGCAGTTGCCAGCACTTCATTTGCACAAACTTTCGAGCTAACCAGCACGGACATATCTGCAGCAACACCCATTGCCGCCAAGCACGTATTTGCAGGCTTTGGCTGCACCGGTGGCAACCAGTCACCCGCTCTGTCGTGGAAGAACGCCCCTGCTGGCACCAAAAGCTTTGCCGTCATGCTGCATGACCAAGACGCACCCACGGGCGGTGCAGGTTTTTGGCACTGGGTGGTGGTAAACCTGCCCGCTAGCGCCACGGGCCTAGCCGCAGGTGCAGGCGCTAGTGACGGCAAGGCCCTGCCCGCAGGTGCCAGCCAAATCAACACAGACTTTGGTGCACCCGGCTACGGCGGTCCCTGCCCACCCCAGGGCCGCGAGGCGCACCGCTACACCTTCACTGTGTACGCGCTCAAAGTAGACAAGCTTGACCTGCCCGCCAATGCCACCGCATCGCTTACGGGCTTTATGGTCAATGGCAATGCGCTGGGCAAGGCCAGTTTTGTAGCGCGGTATGGTCGTTGATTTAAGTTATTGGTCTCCTTAGTTATCATCACAGCATGAAATACCTCCACACCATGGTGCGCGTCACCCACCTTGACGCTTCGATTGACTTTTATTGCAACAAGCTGGGGCTTAAACTGCTCAGTCGCCGCGACAACGAAGCCGGGCGTTTTACTTTGGCGTTTTTGGCCGCCCCCGGCGACGAGACCGCGCAAGTAGAGCTCACCCACAATTGGGACCCAGAGGCCTACACCGGTGGCCGCAACTTTGGCCACTTGGCGTACGTGGTGGACGATATTTATGCCCTGTGCCAGCGTTTGCATGACAGCGGGGTGGTCATCAACCGCCCCCCACGTGATGGCCACATGGCGTTTGTGCGTTCGCCCGACGGCATCTCCATAGAACTGCTGCAGCGCGGTGACCGACTACCACCCCAGGAGCCCTGGAAATCGATGCCCAACACGGGCGCTTGGTAAACCAAATAGTGCTTGCGTGGGGTACGTCAATTACCCAAAAAGCGGGCTAACCAGCGCATTGGGCTGTAAATACTGCAAAAATAGGCAAGAGCCACATGCAGCCACCATAACCGCCAGCGCTTCATGCCATAATACAGGCTTGACAGGAAACGTGACCGAGTGGCCGAAGGTGCTCCCCTGCTAAGGGAGTATGGGGTGTAGAGCCTCATCGAGGGTTCGAATCCCTCCGTTTCCGCCAAATGAAAAGTTAAAAGCCGCATGCCCATTGGGTATGCGGCTTTTTTTACGGAATCCGCATATAAAGCTAATGGGCTAGCAGGCTAGCGGCGGGTGAACAGCACGCCTGAATCATCAAACTACTCGGGCGCTTTGACGCCTAGCATTTCTTCTATGAACAAAAGCGAATTCGGATCTTTCACCACTGTTTTAAGCCAGCTATGCAAAGGCAAATCACCCCAGCTCGCGGCCTTATCGGCCAAATATGCTACAGGGCTATGGGGTTCCGTGGCCCGAAAGAATTCAGCCACACTACGCAGTTGTTCTAGGGCCTGTTCGCGGCTCTTAATAGGTCCAGAAAAATTAGACGAAGTATGCCCTGTCGCTTGAGGGCTACCGTCTGCCACTTGCAGAGGTTCAGAGTTAAGAATACCTGCCGACTTTAGGCCTACGTCCGCACCGTACCTTTGCAAGGTACTGTGCACGGTCTCAAGTATTTCTTTCAGTGGCGTAAAGCTCGGGCCCTCGTTTCCTAGTCGTGTGTCCAGAGAAACTTCTAGTTCGGCTAGCATTTTCTGGCAATGCTGCGCAGCATTGATCGTTGACTCGTAAAACGCTTTAGAGCTTTTTCGTTTAGCCGACTCCAATGCTGCGGTAGTTGGCTGGCCTTCTTTCTCGGTCACCGTCTCTCCAGTTTTTGCAGCGTTATTGGCGCGAGCACGAGCAGCTTCAAAATCTGTCCAAGAGTATTGTGTGCCTCGCCCTTGCGTCAGGGGAATTTCCTTCACGAGTTGGACCGAGCGATTTAGTAACCACGCAATATTTCCCACACGCTGTTCAATATCGTTATCTTCTATTTGGGGATGCAACGTGTCCCAATAGTTGTCGCACAGCCGCGCAAGCAGTTCAAAACCTGCCGCCAGGCCATCAAACTGCTTTGTCTTAGCCGCCGCCTCTACTAACCATGCAGCAACTCTCAAATCTTTACTTTGGGTCGCAATTAGTTTTAAGCATTTTTCGTAGACAAAGTCCCAATCTGCTTCTTTGACATCTGTGACCCATTCGCCCTGTTCTAGCGAAGGATCATCAAACTGGCGGGCTTTATTAATAGCATCCACATCGGGTGAGAATGTGACATCTTGCCCTGATGGCGAGTCGGCTGAAATGGGGTCAAGAAGTTGGTTAAATTGCAGCATAAGGATAAATTATCTTAATCAGACTAAAGGGCTTAAATCAGCAAATTTACTGGAAAAGTCTAAACTCAATGCGCCGATTTTTAGCTCGGCCATCACCTGTAGCGTTACTGGCAACGGGTCGGTCGGGTCCAGTTCCGGACGTGGTGATCAAGGCAGTGTTGATCCCTTTGCTTCCAAAGTAAGCTTTAACGCTTTCAGCGCGTGCTTGACTTAGGGCCACATTATTAGCGCGCAAGCCTTGATCATCTGTATGGCCAATAACCTCAACCTTTTGCCCTTTTAGCTTTTGAAGTGCCAGGGTCATTTCATCAAGAATCAGCTTACCCTTAGGGGTCAAATCAGATTTTCCAGCTTCAAATTCAATAACTCGGTTTGCCAAAGTTTGGTCTAGCAAACCTTGGTCAGAGGTATTTATCCGCAATCCATTATTTACGATGTAGCTTGGGTTTAAGCTGCTTGCAATATCACTGGCTATCTGTTGTTTCTGCGCTTCGTTAGATACCTCGCCGCGCACGCTAACTACATTTCCATCGACTTTAAATTGGCCGCGATTAATTAGCTTAAGATTCGGATTGATCAGTTTTTGTACGTAGGCATTCCAATTGGGAGGCATGACCACAGCACCCACAGAGATTTGGTCAATTACCTTGTCCGCGCCGTACACTTCTCGCAGCTTGCTAATAATGCTCAGCTTGCTAGCGTCATCAGGCACGGTTCCTGTCACCACAACTTGCCCAGGCGCTGCTGTAACCGCGCTAGGTGTATTAGGCTGCGCAAAAACTAGGCTGGGCAAATGTAGTAGCGCCACTGCAGCCGCTAAAGTTCTGACTGTATTTTTAAAAGAAGTACCCATATGCTTAGACACCCAAGAAAACTTCATTAAATTGTTGCAGTACAGATCCCAAAGACAATTGAGATTGCTCAAGGTAACTAGACAGCTTAGTCACACCATAATCAGATAAAACTGACTCTTCCACCCAGGCGGCATCTTCAAACGAAATGAAATGATCCTCGGCAATTTTAGGATTAAGTATCGCCTCTAATGTCAAGGATGATGCGCCACTAAAACCGACTACAAGGGCTTGGTTGTGCTTTACTTGGGCAATGTAAATGGACAACTCAAAATCAGCGCGCTGCAGAAACGGGTTAATAATTGACAACCAAAATGCTGCCGTCAGATATTTGTACATCGGATCGTCAGGCAACGGTAAATACAAGCTTTTTTCAAGCCTGTTAGAGCCGCTGGCCATCACAGGCTGCAGTAAGAGCCCTAGCCCTAATATCAATTGACGGCAGTTGCCCGTAAACCCCGAATTTTGCAACTGATTGCTCAGCGAGCCGATGGTTTGTATCTCCAAGAAGTCTACGAAATTGGCCTCGTATGCTTTGCTGCCCAATTCGACTTGTATGGACGAACCAGAAATTGCACTCAAATCTTGTGCGGCGTCTGTAGATGCAGCCGCACCTGCTGAAAGTTGCGACAGCCGATTCCAAAGCCTCGACAGCACCAAGGGACTGCGCGCTGTGAACATATTTGAATCAGCAACCTCCATGGCTCCCGCAGTCACAAACGGAAAGCGTCGCTGGGCAGCGTCACAACTTGCAGTGAAATGCCCTGCTATGGCGACCTTGCTGCGAGGCCCTAAAAAGGCAAAATGAAATGGCGTAACCTCGTCATAAATATTCTTCCATCGCGTATCCTCACTCATGCTGTCCATAGCCCGCGCCAACCAATTGTCTAATGACGTTAGCAGCGGCAAGCTGGCACCAGACTTAACAAAATCACCACGGCTGGGTATTTTCCCAAAGTACGTAACATTGACATTAGTTGCTAGGCTTGTCATTTAGCTACTCCCACGGGTGCGACTGTAGGGGTTGGGCTATTTACTGCAGTAGCAGGGCTAGTCTGAGCGGTTTGCGCAATCGATGTGACCGCAGATGGCAGCCTTAGCCCGCGATAACCTTGGCTTTGCTGTTGCGAGCCAGAGGCACCAGCACCGCCGCCACTGGCTTGAGGACTGCTAATGATTTTAAGATCTATAGACACCGTGATAGCCCCATTGACCCAAGTAAGCTCAAAGACACCGTTGTCCTTTCTTTTTCGCTGGGCAGTATTGATAAGTTTCTCCAGTCCAAATCGCCCAGGATGATTTGCCATCTCTAAAGTGCGCCCATCAAACGTTGTGGCAGTCACTTTGGCACCCGGAGTGCCCTGCGGATTTGGCCAAACAAAATTATTCCACTGTGTTTGGGTGTTGCGATAGCGTAGCTGTTGACCATCAATTTCAACAGAGTATTCTGTAATGCCACTGGCAGGCAAGGGCTGTATTTGGAACACCGTCTGCGCTTCAGCTGCGCCGCCACCGCCAGCAGTGGCAACGCCACCTGAGCTAAGTGGGGCAATCCAGCTGGGGAATGACGACACTACTTCAGGAGCAAGACTAATCCCCATCTCGGCCCATGTCTTGGGCGACAAAGTATCCCCACGCCGCACTACAAGTGGCCCCATAGCAGTAGTCACAAACTTGGAGATTGCCCCCTCAGCGCCAAAAAACTGTCCGATTTCAGCACCTGTGGCTTCAATTTTTGAATCCAATGCGAAGGGGTACTTCCCACCTAAAGTCTTTTGAAATGGATCGTAAACCTGCGCCAACCAAGTCTTGTTTAACTCACTTTCAGTAGGTTTGATGATCACAGCAAAACCTTGCACCAAAGGCCGTACCAAGATGGGGCGAATAGCTCTGCGCTGAGCGTCTGTCATACCCACCAACATTTGTTCATCCACAAATTTGAGAGCGTCTCCCAGCTCTGAGCTATTTCCTTCTAAAGTCTGTTGCATGAGTTGTTTAGCTCCAGGTCCCGTGTCGCCTTGGTTCTTAATCTGATTGAACCTAGTACGCAACTTAGACAAGGTTTCAAGATAGCCTTTCATTAAGGAAGCATCTTTTTCTTTGGTAACCACTAGCCGTGCAACACCAGCAAACTCAGTGCCTACAGGGCCCATTGGTATTTGACCAGCAGTACCACCCACGCTGAGGTTTACGTTCACACCTGATGGGCTTTGCCTCAAAATCGTTTCTTTGAACCAATCAACCACACCGCGCTGGGCGCGCTTAACACCTTCGTTGATTAAGGAAGGGTTGTCCCAAGATGTTTGTTGGTAAACAGTGTTGATAAGCTTAGAAATAGGTGAGTTTTGTGGATCACCAAACTTATTCATAGCTACAACAGCTTGGTCAAAATTAGTGAGTTCAGCAGCGGTAACGCCCTCTACAAACTTGGCCCATTCTTTGGCGTACTCAGTTTTATATTGCGTGACCAGCGCCTTTTGTATTTGTTCAGGGCTGCCTTCTAAAGTAAGGTCGTCTCTAGATGCCGTTTTAAGCACCCAATCTTCACTTTGCAATTCCTTGTTGGCAGCTTCTTTAAAAGCATCTTCAATATATTTTTCCCAAGCTTCGCGGGTGAATGTGCCGGCAATTGCATGGCTGCCAGCAATAATGTCTTTGTCTTGATCACCCACGATCCGAGCCACCGTCATGGGTGCAAAACGCGTAGAGGCTCTGGCTTTTACGTCTGAGTAGACCCGTTCACGTGCCGGCATGCCACGCACAACACGCCGCAAGGTATCGCGAGATTGGTCCACAAGGGTTAATTTGTTATCCACCAAAGGCCAAGTCGGGTCATTGACTTGCGCGAGGTAAAAAGTAATTAACCGCTCTGCGCTACGGATCATTTGCTCTCTGGGCATCGCAGCACGGTTGGACTCAAGCCAGCCGCGCCAAAATCTGGCCAGTTGATCATTAAGATGGCCAGACTCAACGCGAGATTTATCCGCCAGCATAAGATAAGTCTTCAGTGCGTTGTAAGCATCCTCAGCGTTTGCTGGAGAGGAATCTTTGTAGGCTTTAGCGTTTGAGGCATCTTTGCCTGCTACAACCACCGGTATAGACGCAGCAGAAGACTGCGGCGGTTTGCCCATCGGCTCCAGCTTATCGCCGTTGGTCACGACATCACTCAAAAACGACTCCAAATTACTTGCAACGGGCTTGAGCATGACCTCTTTGATACCGTTGAAATATTCAGTGCGAAGTTTTTGGTCTAGCAAATCACCTTGGTATAAGCCCAAGCCTAGAGACAACGGACGATCCTGGCGGTATTGATCAAGCTGTTCAATACGATCTTGAAGGATTTCCAGTGCCTCCAGTCTTGACTGCAAATCTACTCTTTTATCTTGCAACTTGACAACTTTATCAAGATCAGCTTGAACGTTTTCAATCAACCTTCGGTTGTTAACATACGACCAACTCCAAGCTGTCAAAGCTACAGCTAACGCAGCTGTAGCTAGAGTAAATGCTGTGTACCTAAGCCGAGTTTTAGCGCGGCTAGCAAATCTGGACACCAACGCCTTATCTGCAAAAATCACCTTACGGAACAAATCATGCAAAAAGAAGCCATGCTGCGATGTCAAGCTTGTAGCGTCAGATGGTCTAAGTTTCAGTGCAAATCTCTCCGCCACACGTTCAGATGAAGAGCTTGCAGACGCCCCATCTTGCAGTGCGCTGGTAAAGTAAAATCCGCGAAAAACTGGCTTGAATTGAAACGGATTTTCTTCAAATAAAGTCAAAATGAAGGATTTGAGTGGTGCCTTGATAGATGCAAACTCAAGCGGAAAAGTTAAAAGCCCGGTTGCCTTTTTTTCATCTTGGTTCAAGGCCATGTTGGCCAGACTCATCTCGCGCAGTCCGTCGTACAGCAGGTCAAAATGCTTATCAAACAGCTTTGCTGCATCATCGCCATTGCCGGTTACAGATTGCGTGTAGGGCAAGGTCGCACCCCATACGCGATCTCTCTCAGACTGGTCAGTTTCCTGGAAGAAATCTGTAAACCCAGAAATCAAATCGGCCTTGGTAAACATTAAATAAACTGGCGCAAACACCTCTAGACGTTCTGTGAGCTCTTGAACGCGCTGGCGCAGACTTTTAGCCAGGCTAATAGCAAACTCGGGTTTGCTGCCAATCAATTCGCCAATGCTGGCCGCGATAATGATACCGTTAATAGGTGCTTTAGCCCGGTGTTTTTTTAGTAAATCCAAGAAGCCAAACCATTCGTCGGTATCTTCTTCGTGGACTGAATAGCGACCCGCCGTGTCCAAAACAATGCCGTCGGATGTGAAAAACCAATCGCAATTACGCGTGCCGCCTACACCATGGATAACTTTGCCCGTCTTGTCAGCCAAAGGAAATTGCATACCCGAGTTGGCGATAGCCGTACTCTTACCTGCCGCAGGGTTGCCAATAATCATGTACCAAGGCAACTCATAAAGCGCCGCACTACCAGATGTTTCACCAAGCTTTGAAGTTTTGATTTTTTGTACCGCTTCAAGCATGCGTTTACGTAATAAATCTACCTCCTCGGCACGCAAATTTTTATTGTTTGACGCAGCCGCTGCTAAAGTTTGTTTTTCTAGCAAGTCACCTAGTTGCTCCGAAGATTTCGCAGCGCGTCTTCTGCGGTAAAGCCAAACCAATAGCCCTATGACCAAAGCAATCGCAAATACCACCGCAGCCCAAATAGCAGCCACCTCAACAGCACGCAAGCCTAAAAATAGAAACGAAGCTAGAGCGATGAAACCGATCACCGTCAGTGTTCGCGCATCCGTCAGAAATTGCCAAAATCTTTGCATATGTTAAATATCAGGTGTTTGTTGTATTGAATTACGTTGCTATTGGGTCAGCTAAAGCGTCCGCAAAATTCGGATCGGCAGCCACACTCATTGCTACAGCCGCTCTCAGATAAGCATCGTGCAAGCTTGTGCACATCACGCTGGCTTGCTCATCCACTACATATTGATGCGCTATGCATAGCGCAGCGACAGTGGCTGCATGCTGCGTGCTACCGCTAGCTTGCGCCATCTTGTAGGCATCTTTACTGCAATCTAGGTCCGGAAATTTAGCTGTAAACATCTCTGCCAGCTCTGCTTGTCTGTTGGGTTTGTGATCGTTGTCAGCAATGACATGCTTAATTTTCGTAATGTCTAACTTAGCGCTTTCAAGAGCCAAACTCACCACATCGCTAAGCAGGTTGGCGGTAACGCGGCCGGCTTCATCAGCTGACTTGTCGCGCGCAGCCCAGCTAGCACGGTGCACACTAGAGGCTGGCAAATCACCCAACAGCTTAGTATGCTGCTGATCTGCAAAGACAAATCCTGCAGCCAATTCTCCGGGCATAGCTCCCGCAGTATTCTTACCGTTGAAAAGATCGTTCTTGGCATCCAGGGCATCAACATGCTCTTGGTCAATTCCGGATTGACAAGCTATCATGATGCCAACGACTGGCAACTGCCCGCGGCGTGAACTCACTGTGATGTGGTCCATCAACGCTATAGGGTGCACGCTGTCTGCTTTGCTGGCTTGAACAACGATTCTCGACTCCGGCCAACCCTGCTCAGACACTAAACCTTTAATCCAATCCGATGCAGCTAATTGATGTGATACAGCCCAATCGTGAGGCCATACCAAGACCAGTCTGAGTGGCAAGACTGCATCTGCCTTATTCTGGTTACGGCCAGCCTCTTTAAGCAGCTGGTACTTCACAAGATCAGCGTGCTGCACAACTACATTTGTTAGCTCGCGCATGCTCAAACCCGCGAGATGCAATGCTCGATATTGGCGCTCTGACCACGCCAGGTCAGGTTGATTTGAGTTTTTCAACCACTGCGTAAAAGCATCTTGTGTCTCAGAAACATCCAAATCTGCAATGCGCGACGAAAAAATAGGAAACCCACCAACGTTCTTTAGTTCTGGGTCTAACTCGGCCTGAATGGG
>JAYWGO010000127.1:0-54465 GCA_043778205.1 Polaromonas sp.
TTTTGCTTTGCTGATGGGTTTGACCGGAGCTCCCTCACCCCCACCCTCTCCCGCACCTGAAGGCAAAGCCTTCGGCTTAGCGTGCGGGAGAGGGAGCGAATCCTCTTGCCCCCTCTCCCTTTGCGGGGAGAGGGTTGGGGTGAGGGGCAACTCGGTCTCACGCCGCGCATGCAGCGGGTGAATCAACGGGTTCGCCAAGTACCGCCCGGTCAATGAATCAGGCACAGCCGACAACTGCGCCGCACTGCCCTGCGCCACCAACCTGCCACCGCGCTTGCCCGCACCGGGCCCAATGTCGATGATGTTGTCGGCGCGGCGAATGGTGTCTTCGTCGTGCTCTACCACCACCAGCGTGTTGCCGCTCTCGCTTAATTTGCCCAGCGCGCTCAGCAGTATGGCGTTGTCGCGCGGATGCAAGCCGATGGTCGGTTCGTCTAGTACGTAGCACACGCCTTGCAAGTTGCTGCCGAGCTGTGCAGCTAGGCGAATGCGTTGTGCTTCACCACCTGACAGAGTGGGTGCGCCACGGTCCAAAGTCAGGTAGCCTAGGCCCACGTCCTCTAAAAACTCAAGGCGCGATTTAATCTCAGGGATCAAGTCGCGGGCAATGCCAGCCTCACGGCCTGAAAGCACCAGCTTTTCTACCCAAGCCCGAACGTCGGTGACTGGCAGGCGTGCAATGTCGGAAATGCCAACACTGGCAAACTTCACCGCGCGCGCTTGCTTGTTCAGGCGCGTGCCGGCGCAGCCGGGGCATGCCGTGTCTGCGACGTCTTCAACCTCTGGCTCGGCAAAGCTTTGCTCGCGGCCCTTGGCGTCGTCGTCTTGGACTGAATCGTCAAACGCTTTGCGTTGCTCTTTGGTGAGTTTGACGCCCGTGCCCACGCAGTCAGGGCACCAGCCGTGCTTGCTGTTGTAGCTGAACAGGCGCGGGTCTAGTTCAGGATACGACGTGCTGCACACCGGGCAGGCGCGCTTGGTGGAGAACGCTTCGAGCTTGCCAATCGCTTTGGTTGATGTGCCCGCCAGCATCGCACCCTGCAGACCATCGAGCGGGGCCAACACGTGCACCTGGCCTTTGCCGTGTTGCAGCGCAACCGTTAGCGCTAAGCGCAACGCGGCTTCGTTTTTGGGGTCGATGTGCAGGCTGGCAATCGGCAATTCAACCGTGTGTTCTTTGAATCGGTCAATGCGCGGGAAGCCTGTGGTCGGTAAAAATTCACCATCAATGCGCAAGTGCGTGTAGCCGCGCGGCCTGGCCCAATCGGCCAGCTCGGTGTACACACCTTTGCGCGCAATCACCAGTGGCGCCAGCAAACCGATGTGTTTGCCACGGTAAGTTTTCATCAACTGTGCTGCAATGCTCTCGGGGCTTTGCGGCATAACGGCGGCATCGTCTTTGGTGCACTGCTGAATGCCCAGCTTGACGTACAGCAGGCGCAAAAAGTGCCACACTTCGGTCGTGGTGCCGACAGTAGATTTACGGCCACCGCGCGATAAGCGCTGCTCAATCGCCACTGTCGGCGGAATGCCATACACCGCATCCACCTCGGGCCGGCCTGCGGGCTGCACAATGCTGCGGGCGTAGGCGTTGAGTGATTCCAAATAGCGGCGCTGGCCTTCGTTGAACAAAATGTCAAACGCCAGCGTTGACTTGCCTGAGCCAGACACTCCTGTCACCACGTTGAACTTTCCGCGCGGAATGTTTACCGATAGGCTTTTCAGGTTGTTCTCTTTTGCGTTAACGATTTGAATATCGTTTGAAAAAGTGGGTCTGGTTTTCCACGCTTTAGGTTTGGGTTCTTCAACACCGTGCACTTTGTTCATCACCGCTTCGTAGTCACGCAGCGCCAAGGCGGTGTGGGACGTGCGGTGCTCCATCACCTGCTCTGGTGTACCCTCAGCCACCAACAAGCCGCCAGCTTCGCCGCCCTCAGGGCCCAGGTCAATGAGCCAGTCGGCGGAGCGAATCACGTCCAGGTTGTGCTCGATGATGATGAGCGAATGGCCAGCATCGAGCAGCTTGCGCAGGGCGCGCATCAGCTTGGCGATATCGTCAAAGTGCAGGCCGGTGGTGGGCTCATCAAACAAAAACAGCGTGCCTTTATTGGGGTTGCGCAGTGCAAGTGCTTGCTTGCTTGCGCTTCGGGTTCTGCTGGCGTCGGCTAAGAATCCAGCGAGTTTTAATCGCTGTGCTTCACCGCCGGACAGCGTGGGGACGGGCTGGCCGAGCTTGACGTATTCCAAACCCACATCGACGATGGGTTGCAGGGCGCGGACGACTTCGCGGTCTTGGGCGAAAAGCTGGATGGCCTCGCTGACGGTTAGGTCGAGAACGTCGGCTACGTTCAGGATGCGGGGAAGAAAACCGGGGTCAGAGCCCAAATTCGATTGGCCTTGTGCGCCTTGCGAATCATGTTTCGCGAAATTGGGATCTGACCCCAGTTTTCCAAGAGACTTTCTTTCGATGGTCACTTCAAGAATCTCGGGCCGATAACGCTTGCCGTCACAGTCGGGGCAACGCAGATAGACGTCGCTTAAAAACTGCATTTCCACATGCTCAAAGCCTGAGCCACCGCAGGTGGGGCAACGCCCGTCGCCACTGTTAAAGCTAAACTTGCTGGCCGTGTAGCTGCGCTGCCTGCTTAAAGGGGCATTGGCAAAAATTTCGCGCACGGCCTCCCAGGCACCTACGTAGCTGGCGGGGTTAGACCGGGCGGTTTTGCCAATAGGGGATTGATCAACAAACACCACATCGCTCAATTGTTCAGCGCCCAGCAGCCTGTCGTGTTCGCCTGGGGTTTCAGTGGCTTTGCCAAAATGGCGCAACAGTGCGGGTGCCAGCACGTCTTGAATCAACGATGACTTGCCCGAACCGCTGACCCCTGTGACGCACACCAAGCGTTGCAGGGGGATTTCTACCGACACGTTTTGCAAATTGTGCGCACGCGCGCCTTCTAAAATTAAACGCGGCGTGTTGTCACTGACCAAGCGTTTAAAGCCCATGCCAATCTGCTTGCGCCCGCCCAAATAGTCGCCGGTGAGAGTAGGCGCATCACGCAATTGGTCGGGCGTGCCGTCAAACACCATGGCACCACCGCGCTCGCCAGGGCCAGGGCCCATGTCAATCACGCGGTCAGCCGCCAACATGACGGCAGGGTCGTGTTCTACCACCACCAGCGTGTTACCTGCATCACGCAGGCGCAGCATGGCCTGGGTAATGCGGTCCATGTCGCGCGGGTGCAGGCCAATGCTGGGCTCGTCCAGTACGAACAGCGTGTTGACCAATGAGGTGCCCAAGGCGGTTGTGAGGTTAATACGCTGCACCTCACCACCGCTTAAGGTGCGGCTTTGGCGGTCTAGTGTGAGGTAGCCAATGCCCACGTCGCACAGGTATTTAAGCCGCGTGCAGATTTCGTCCAAAAGGAGTTTAAGCGCTTGTGCGTTGCCATCCTTCGCTGGTGCTTTACTGTCATTTTCAGAGCTGCTGCTGATTGCATAGCTAAGCTGACTCTGTGCTTGCAAGGCAGCAAAGAACCTGTGCAGACGCTCGATAGACAGCTGCATCAGGTCAAACAAACACAGGCCCGGCAAAGCTTCCAGCTGGTTGCGCGTCCACTGCACACCCATGGGCATAAGGCGCTTGGCGGGCGGCATCACTGCGTCGGCTTGCGCACAGGTGCCCACGCGCCAGATCAACGCTTGGGTCGTTAAGCGCGCGCCATTGCACTGGGGGCAGGTGGTGTAGCTGCGGTATTTCGACAGCAGCACGCGGATGTGCATTTTGTAGGACTTAGTTTCCAGGTACGCAAAAAAGCGCTTTACGCCGTACCACATCTTGCCCCATTGGCCTTCTTTGTAGGTGGGGTTGCCGTCAATCACCCAGTGTTTTTGCTCTGGTGTAAGCTTGTTCCACGGTGTGTCGCGCGGTATGCCTGCAGCCTCAGCATGGCGCATCAAATCGTCTTGGCACTCTTGCCAAGCCGGGGTTTGCATGACTTTAATGGCCCCGGCGCGCAGGGTAAGTTTGTCGTTGGGGATTACCAAGCCGTAGTCCACACCAATCACGCGGCCAAAGCCTTTGCACTTTGGGCATGCGCCGTTGGCTGAGTTAAATGAGAACAGGCTGGGCGTGGGCTGGGTGTAGCGGATGTCACTCTCAGGGCAGTGCAAGCCGGTAGAGAACTTCCAAATCTGTTGTGCGCCTTCACCTCCGGCATAAACCATCAAGCGCCCAGCACCGCGTTTGAGCGCCAACTCAATCGCCTCCATCACCCGCGCTTTCTCGGTGCTATTGAGCTTAAATCGGTCTGCCACCACGTCTAGCACCTTGCGCGGCCCTGCGGGGGTGGCCATCTCGCGCTCAGCTTGCACGCGGGTAAAGCCACTGGCCGACAGCCATTGCGCGACCTCTTGCGCGCTGGTGCTACCGGGCAGCTCCACTGGAAAGGTCAGCACCAAGCGCAGCCCGCCGCTGCTGTCCTGGTCTTGTGAGCGCGCCAACAACTGCGTATAAATTGTCTCGGCTGTGTCGTGCTGCACAGGTAACGCAGTTTGCATGTCGTATAAATTGGCCAACCGTGCAAACAAGAGTTTGAGGTGGTCGTTGATCTCGGTCATCGTGCCCACGGTAGAGCGGGACGAGCGCACCGGATTGGTCTGGTCAATCGCAATGGCGGGCGGTACCCCATCCACACGGTCTACTGCAGGCTTGTCCATGCGGTCCATAAACTGGCGGGCATAGGCCGAGAAAGTTTCTACATAGCGGCGTTGCCCTTCGGCAAACAGGGTGTCAAACACCAGGCTCGACTTGCCAGACCCGCTGGGGCCCGTAACTACCGTCAACTCACCTGTGCGAATGTCCAGGTCGAGGTTTTTAAGGTTGTGTTGGCGTGCTCCGCGAATGCGGATGGTTCCCTGCGTCATAGTATGGCTTTGGTAGTTAAGCCAAATATTCTAGTGAATTCGGCGCAGTGCGCGTGCCGTGAGGGCTTAGCCAGCGCTAGGAACTCAACACTTCAAGTCGTGCGCAGTACCCGGGCCAGTTCGGCAAATTTTTCGTCGCCCACTGCGATGCGGATTTTAGGGGCCAGCGCAAGCAAGTCGCTGTAATTTGACGCAGACTCCACCGACATGTTCAAGCGAAAGCCGCGTAACCCCAAGCCAGAGGTCAATTTGATGGCTACAGGGTAAGCACGTTGGTAACGGTCTTGGTCAGACACCGTTGTTGCCCCATCTTGTGCCGATGGGGCAACAAAATCTGTTAAAGACTCTGCCGGTTTGGTCTTGGCTTGGGCTGGGCTGGTGGCTTCGGCCGCCTCTATCAGACCAGCTGCAATCAAGTGGGCGACATCATCAGAATTAAGCCCAGTTCCAGCCAGAGCTTTGAAGATAAAGGTATCGTCTTTTTCGCCGTCAAATAATATAAAGGCAGACCTTTGGCGCGCACTTAGCACGTTGTTATGGGCTTTAAAGGTTTGCTTGCCTAGCTCAGTTTTTTTATACTTCATTGGTTTTTCTGTCTTAGGATTGCAGTTAAATTTGGCTCTTTACATCACATTGGCGTAGCATACTACTGCCTAGGGTTCGGTTCAAGTGGTAATTCCCCCTTAGAGCGGGGCTTTTTGAAGACGTATTATGCAGCTGTGCGCAACGCTTCTACAAAACTAGCTTGCTGTTTGTATTGGCTGGGGGTAAGCCAGCTCACCACGACCAGAACCCCTAAGCCTACAGGTACACCAAAAACGCCTGCGGCTAAGGGCTGTATGCCGCCCCACAGCGCAACCGGCGCATCAATAGAAAATAGCGACCGCAGCCAAGGATGGTTACTCACCATGTAAAACATGGTCACGCCAAAGCCCGCCCACATACCGGCAATAGCCCCCCAGCCGCTGGCCCCCCGCCAAAAAATACCGGCCACCAAAGCGGGGAAAAATATAGAAGCTGCCAAAGAAAATGCAGCAGTCACCATGAACACAATGTCGCCCGGTTTTTGCGCTGCAGCATAGGCTGCCACCAAGGCAACAACCAAAAGCAGTATTTTGGACACCGTGACTCGTTGGATCGTATTTGCATCAGGTGCCAACATTTTATGGTACAGGTCATGCGACAGCGCACTGGCGATGGTGAGCAAAAGCCCGTCGGCGGTAGACAAGGCTGCCGCCAAACCGCCCGCAGCCACCAAGCCTGCAATCACGTAAGGCAGGCCGGCAATTTCTGGCATGGCGAGCATGATGACATCGCTGCTTAAAGTGATTTCAGCCAGTTGTAAAAAGCCGTCTTTGTTAATGTCGGCTACCGATACCAAACTGGCATCCACCTTGCTCCACTGGGCAATCCACGCAGGCAGCTTGTCAAAGGGCAGGCCAACCAAATTTTGGAATACTTCGTATTTCACCAGCACCGCCAGTGCGGGGACAGTGAGGTACAAAATTAAAATAAAAAACAGCGACCATGTTGCCGAACTGCGTGCCTCACGCACGCTGGACGTTGTGTAATAGCGCGTCAAAACATGCGGCAGGCCAGCAGTACCCACCATGAGACAAAATATGAGCGCCAGGAAATTATTGCGTGCGTTGTTGTAAGTTTCTTTCTCAGCTGCTGTGCCTTGCGGGTTGCCGCTGTATTCATCGGCGTGGCGTGGCATGCCCGACAGGGGTTTGGCTTTGTTTTCGGCCACAGTGCGGGCTTGCTGCCATAAAGTAATGGCAGTTTTCTCGTCACGTGGTAGTTGTCCCAGGGCGCGTACTGCGCTGGCAATCTCGCGCAGTGGTGCGCCCGTAGCTTTTAAATCTGCCACCTTGCGGGTCGCCGCTGCGCGGTCTTGCAGCAAGGCTTGGGCAGGGTGGTTCAATTTTTCATTAAGTTCTGCTATGCGCAGGGTGTACACGTCGCGCACTTGCATTTCGCCAGGGTCGACCAGCAAAGTAGCTTCGCGCTGGGTGACTTTCTCTAGCTGCGTGCCATAGGCTAGCTGGGGCAGTGGCGAGCCCGTTTGCTTTACCGATAGCCACACCACAGGCACAGTAAAAGCGATGATCATCAAAATATACTGCGCTACTTGGGTCCAGGTGACAGCGCGCATACCGCCTAAAAACGAGCACAACAACACGCCGCCCAGGCCCAAGAAAATACCTACTTCAAAAGCTATGCCTGTCAGCCGTGAACTGATCAAACCTATCGCGTAGATTTGCGCTACCAAGTAAACAAAAGAGCAAAAAACAGCGGCTATGGCAGCCATCATGCGGGGCATGCGGCCGCCATAGCGTGCGGCAAAAAAATCAGCCACGGTGTATTGGCCAAACTTACGCAGGTAGGGCGCCACCAGCAAGGCCAGTAAGCAAAAGCCCCCTGTCCAGCCCAAGATAAAGGCCAAGCCAGAATAGCCACTTAAATACAAAGTACCCGCCAGGCCCACGAATGAGGCTGCAGACATCCAGTCGGCAGCGATCGCCATGCCGTTGTACATGGCAGGTATGCGCCTGCCCGCGACATAGTATTCATGTGTGTCGGTGGTGCGGCAAATCACACCGACGGTCGCGTACACGGCGATGGTGGCTAGCAAAAAACCACCGCCAATCCATTCGCGCCGCAAACCCCGGCTTTCTAGCCAGGCGACAAAGGCGATAAACACCAACACACCCAGCGTGTACCAGCCGTATACCTTGTGCAGCTGGTGGCGAAACTCGCGGTCTGCATCAACCATGCGGGGCCGCGTTTTCTGCGCCAAGCTGGTCATCTCTGCGGTTCATAGCCCAACCGTAGCAGGCCACTATCGCCAGGTACACCAGCAAGGTACCTTGGGCAGTCATCCAAAAACTAAACGGTGCGCCCAGCCACGGAAAGCGCAAGTTCACAGCAAAAAAAGGCACCCCAAAACTCACACTAGCCCATAGCAGCAGCAGCGCTAGTGTTAAGCGCTTGTTAAATTTCCAGTGACGGACTGCTGCGCTTGGGGCCATGTGCATCTAGCAAGGTGTTTGCATCTGCTCTAGATTTTCGCCAGTGTTATTTAGCTGCCGACGCTGGCACTAAAACCGTAGCAGCAGAAGCTGGCGTTGCGGCTGCAGGCGCAGGCGCGGCGGTATGGCTGCTAGTGTCGTGCTTTTCGCCACTCATGTCCACTTTGTCACCGCCTTTGAAAATCATAAATAAGCCTAAGCCGGCAAACACCACAAAACCTAAAAAAATCTTCCACATAATTAATTCCTCAAAATCTATTCCCGTAGGGATGACTGTACTTTACTACCTAAGCGCTGGCTGCAAACAGCCGCACCCATGAAAAAGGCCCCCGCTTTTTAAGGGCGGGAGCCTGCAGTGTGACCGCTAATTAGTCGTTAGCGTAAATATCCACATCTTTGGTTTCTTTGACAAAGATCATGCCGATGACAAAAGTGCCAGCCGCCACAATGACGGGGTACCACAGACCGTAGTAAATGTCGCCCGTAGCAGCCACCATGGCAAACGCCGTAGTGGGCAGCAAGCCGCCGAACCAGCCGTTACCAATGTGGTAAGGCAGGCTCATGGACGTGTAGCGAATACGGGTGGGGAACATTTCTACCAGCATGGCGGCAATCGGGCCGTACACCATGGTGACCAAAATCACCAAGTACACCAAGATGGCCAATACCAAGCCCTTGTTCATGGTGGCATCGGTTGCTTTGGCTGTCAGGCCTGCAGTTTTAGCAGCCTCTAGCGTGGCCTTTTTAAATTCAGCAATACCCTTTGCGCTTTCAGCAGAAAAGCCGTTGCCTTTTTCGTTTAGGGTCGCGTTCAGTGAGGTCACCGTGGTGGTACCAATAGTGATAGTTGCGATAGTGCCCGCTGGCGCAGCCGCACTCTTGTACGGAATGAAGTTCTGTGCAAGCACGCGTTTAGCTTGGTCGCATGAGCTTTTGAAGTCGATTTCACGTGCGATAGGGCTACCTTGGAACGAGCATGTTGCGGGGTCTGCAGTGACAGTCACGTTGGAAACAGCCTGTGCCTTAGCCAAACCTGGGTTGGCATACTGCATCAACATCGGGAAGACGGTGAAGTAAGTCAATGCGCCAAGCAAGCAACCCGCCATGATGATTGGCTTGCGGCCAATCTTGTCAGACAGTGCACCGAACACGATGAAGAACGGTGTGCCAATCACCAGCGATGCGGCAATCAAGAGGTTGGCAGTGGTGGCATCAACTTTTGCAATGGTCGTCAAGAAGAACAGTGCGTAGAACTGGCCGGTGTACCACACCACAGCCTGACCAGCGGTTAAACCCAGCAAAGCCAAAATCACAATTTTCAGATTCTTCCACTGACCGAATGACTCGGACAATGGAGCCTTAGAGGTTTTGCCCTCAGCCTTCATCTTCTGAAAGGCGGGTGACTCGTTCATGCTCAAGCGAATGTACACCGACACTGCCAATAGCAAGATGGACACCAGGAACGGAATGCGCCAGCCCCAATCGGCAAACGCTGCTTCGCCCACGGCGGTACGCACGCCCAAAATCACCATCAACGACAGGAATAAACCCAGCGTAGCGGTGGTTTGAATCCATGCAGTGTATGCACCGCGCTTGCCGTTGGGTGAGTGCTCAGCCACATACGTTGCTGCACCGCCGTATTCACCACCCAATGCCAAGCCTTGCAGCATGCGCAGTGCGATCAAAATAACCGGTGCGGCAATACCAATAGTCGCATAATTGGGCAACAAGCCCACCACGAAAGTGGCCGCACCCATGATCAAAATCGTGATCAGAAAGGTGTACTTGCGGCCGATCATGTCGCCTAAGCGGCCAAATACCAGTGCGCCGAAGGGGCGCACCAAGAAGCCTGCGGCAAATGCCAACAGCGCAAAAATATAAGCAGCCGACGGGTCTAGCCCCGAGAAAAACTGCTTGGCGATAATCGCGGCCAATGAACCGTACAAATAAAAGTCATACCATTCAAAAACCGTGCCCAGCGAAGAGGCAAAAATGACCTTCTTCTCGGTTGCGGTCATCGGGGTACTAGCTGTTGCTGTTGCCATGTGATGAGTCTCCTCTATGAAATAAGTCACACTCCGACGGAATATGATGGCTTGAATATCCATGGAGGCACTGACCCTGCCCTGACGCGATTCTTTTCAACTTCTTACAATCCTAGCAAGAACCCTTGGTTTTTTTTTCGTTATGTGGGTTTCTGCTGGCTCCTACGGGTAATCCCTCCGCGGCTCGCCAATCTGATGCAGAGAAGCCAGCTTCACCGCCCAGGGCCTGGCGCAGCATGGGTAGCGCGTCTAAGCCCCAAAACACGTCACCTGTTGGCGCTGTACCTGTACTGGCAATGACCATGCTGGGCACGCCAAATACGCCTGCTGCAATGGCTTCATCTGTGTTGGCTTTGAGCTCAGCCTTAACACCGGCGTCGCTGGCCTGCCGTGCGGGCTTAAGCTGGGCAGTGAGCGCGGCCAAGCGCGCTGCATCGGCAGCCTCTTGCCCGCCGCACCAAACATGGCGAAAAATGGTCTCGGCCACGAAGCGGTTGCATGCGCCGCCGTGACCGCAGGCCAGCGCCAGACGCAGCAGGCCGATGGGGTTAAACGGGTGGCTGGCGGGCAGTTGCAAAGACGTACCTTGTGCACGCGCCTGCCAGAGCACTTGCCGGTAGGTCCAGGTGCGCTTGGGGGCTATTTCTGCCGGGCCTAGCTGGCCATAGTGGCCCAGCAGAGCGGCAAACAGCACGGGTTTGTAGGTAACCTGGTAACTCACGCCTTGCAGCGCCTGCGGCAAACGCTCAAATGCCAAGTACGCGTAAGGCGAGATGAAGTCAAAGTAAAAGGTGATGTGCTTCATGGCGCAGTAGCTTAATACGCTTGGGTCTAAGCAGATACAGAAGCAGCGCAAGTGCCCGGCGGCGGCGGGAATTGAATCTGCGTTTTGCGCTGCGCTATCAGCGCCCACACGGCCAGCTTGCCGTCATCGTCTAACTTGCTCCAGGCCACAATTTCACTGATAGTGCGCCAGCAGCCTTTGCACAAGCCGCTGGGTGCGTCCATTTGGCAGACTGAAATACAGGGGGAGGCTATAGAAGTCATTTTTAAGCGTTTCAGGGCTATGGCCCAAGGAAATGCTGCATAAGCAGCTATTAATTTAGTAGTTAAATGGGTGTATTTTAAGTCGATACTGTCTCAGTCACATCGGCCACAGGCGCTGCGCACAGGGCTTGCAGCGCCGCAGGCGTAATTTCAAACACGGCATGGGGGTGCCCTGCAGCAGCCCATACGCTGTCAAAGCGAAACAAAGAGCGGTCGATCAAAGTCACCAGGGCGGTGGCATGCCCTACTGGCGCAACACCCCCAATGGCAAAGCCTGTTTTCGATTTCACAAAATGTGCATCTGCGCGGCCCAGCAGTTCAGCGCCCTGGCACACCAGCGCCTGCACCTTGGCAACGTCCACGCGCCGGTCACCTGCGGTAACCACCAGCACGGCAGCGTCGCCGCTAGTGGTGGCATCGTCGCTGACGGCAGCATTCTCACTAGTGCGGCGAAAAATAACACTCTTGGCAATTTGGCCCAGCCCAACCCCTAAAGCGTCTGCCGCTTGCTGCGCAGTGCGGGCCGCAGCGTCAAGCCAGCGGGGTGGCTGCGCATGGCCCGCTGCGTGCAGCACGGCAACCACTTTTTGCACACTTTCAGAGTCCATTTTTAGCACCAAATAGCCCTCTGGCCCAAGAAAACGCTGCACAAGCAGCTATTATTTTGATACTGCATCACACACCGCCGCGTTTGTTCAGCAGCGCTTTGGCCGCACGCGACTGTGGTTCGCGGTTTAAAAACTGGCTGATAAATTGGCCTGCGTCAATCAGTTTGTCCAGGTCGATCCCTGTGCCAATGCCCATACCGTGCAGCATATAAACTACGTCTTCAGTGGCCACATTGCCGGTGGCGCCTTTGGCATACGGGCAGCCGCCCAAGCCTGCAACAGAGGCATCGTATTGCCACACGCCCATCTCCAGCGCGGCCAGGGTGTTAGCCAAAGCTTGGCCATAGGTGTCGTGAAAGTGGCCTGAAATATCGTTCAGCCCATAGTGTTTTAAAGTGGCTTCCAGGGCGGCCTGCACCTTGCGCGGCGTGCCCACGCCAATAGTGTCGGCCACACCTATGTGCTGCACGCCAATGCCTTTCATCAGCCCCGCCAGATAGCCTACGCGCTCGGGTGCAATATCGCCCTCATACGGGCAGCCCACAGTGCAGCTCATGGCACCGCGCACGTAGATGCCTGCAGCGCGGGCAGCGGCTACTACGGGCGCAAAACGCGCAATACTCTCGGCTATGGAGCAGTTAATATTGCGTTGGCTGAATGCTTCGCTGGCTGCGGCAAAGACCACGATTTCATCAGGTTGAGATTTGACGGCTGCTTCAAAACCTTGCATGTTGGGGGTGAGTACGCTGTAGCGCACCCCCGCTTTGCGCTGCATCCCGGCCATCACCTGTGCATTGTCGGCCATCTGCGGTACCCATTTGGGCGATACAAAACTGGTCACTTCAATCTCTTTCAAGCCAGCGTCTTGCAGCATGTGCACCAGCTGAATTTTGATTTCAGCGGGCACGGCTTGCTTTTCGTTTTGCAAGCCGTCGCGCGGGCCTACGTCTACCAGTTTGACTTGTGCGGGGTACTTCATGCTCAATAGCCTTTATGTCTGTCTACTGTGCCCATGACGGCCTGGCCGCTGTGCACAGCTTTAATTTTGCGCGCAATTTGTGCAATGCTCTCATCGCGCAAAGTGCGTGCCGAGGTGTGGGGTGTTACGGTGATTTTCGGGTGCTTCCAAAAAGCATGCTCAGCTGGCAACGGCTCTTGACGGAACACGTCTAGCGTAGCGCCCGCAAGGTGACCCTTGTCCAGCAGCGCAATCAAGTCGGCATCTACCAAGTGCGCACCGCGCGCCACGTTCACCACATAGCCACCGCTGTGCAGCAGGCCCAGCGTGCGCAGGTTCAGTATGTTCTCGGTCTGCGGTGTTAGCGGCAGCAAGCACACCAGCACTTTGCAATGGCGCAAAAAATCGTCCAGCTGCACTGCACCGTGCCAGCAGCGCACACCACTGATGTGCTTAGCGCTTTGGCTCCAGCCATGTACCGAAAAGTCAAACACGCCCAGTGCTTGGGCCACACGCTGGCCCAGCACCCCCAGCCCCAGCACGCCCACAGGGAAGTCAGCGCGGCTGCGCGGCTTGCGAAACGACCACCTGCCAGCGCGGGTGTCTGCCTCGTAGCCGTCCAGCTCTCTGTAGTGGCGAATCACAGCGTGGCACACATATTCGGCCATTTGCACCGACATGCCAGCGTCATCTAGGCGCACGATCTGTGTTTGCGGTGCCACACGTAAATTCAGCAAAGCATCTACCCCCGCACCGGTATTGAAGGCCGCCTTAAGGCCGGGTTGCTCGTCAAAAAACTGCTGCGGTGGTGCCCACACCACAGCGTAGTCGGCCTGCGGTGCACCCGGCTGCCACAGCGATACATCCGCCTGCGGCAGTGCAGCACGCAGGCCCGCCAGCCAAGGTTCGGGTTTAGAGTCAGAACAGCAAAATGTGATTTTCATACGTGTATTAAAACAACCCATCCGTTCGCCGTGCACTTAAGGCGGCCGCTGTATTTACCATGCACCATGCAAACTAAGCCGCTAAAGTCAGCAGCTCAGCACCCTCAGCTACTTGGTCGCCCGGTGCGTACAGCAGCTCAGCCACGGTGCCGTCTTTAGGCGCTGCGATGGTGTGCTCCATTTTCATGGCTTCCATCACCGCCAAGGTTTGCCCCGCTTTCACCGCTTCGCCCGACTTAACTGCAAATGACACCACCTTGCCGGGCATGGGGGCAGTAAGGCGGCCTGCTTTAGCGGAGGTGTCAGGTTGCTGGTAAAAAGCATCTAGCGCAATGATTTTGGTGGCTGCTTGTGCGCCAAATATATGGGCTTCTATGCCTTTTTGCAGTGCTACTGGATAACAGTGCGCGGCCCAGCGTTGCCCAGCAAAATGCACTGTGGCCGCGCCAGTTTGGGCATCACTGTCAAAGCTAAAGGCCCCTGCGGTGTGGGTGTTCTGCGGCTGCGCAGCCTCTTGTTGCGCACCCTGTGCCACCGCAGCACCGGTAACCGCTAAATGCAGCTTGCCGCCCGACAGATAGGTTAGCTGGGCGTGGGCAGCTTGGCCCTGAAACTCAAAAGCCAGGCTGCGCGTGTGCTGGCCATAGGCGCGCCAGCCGTCGCGGCGGCTAAACGGGCTGTTGTTCTGTGTCGCACGCTCTGCTATTAATATATGAGCTGTCTGTGCAGCAATTGCTTGGGATAGACCTACTTTTTCTTGGTTAAAAAGTAGGTTAGCTTCGCGCGGAATCAAAGCGGTGTCCAAGTTGGCCTTTACAAACGACGGGCTTTGCACCACGTGGCGCAAGAACTGTACGTTGGTACTTAGGCCCACGATGTGTGTTTGGGCCAGTGCTGCGTCCAGCTTGGCCAGCGCCTCGCTGCGGGTAGCGCCGTGCACAATCAGTTTGGCCACCATGGAATCGTAGTACGGCGAGATCGCATCACCTTGGCGCACGCCATCGTCTATGCGCACGCCCGATCTCTCAAACGCAGTGTGCGCTGGCTTGGCATACACCTGCAGGGTGCCGGTAGCAGGCAAAAAGTGATTGTCGGGGCTCTCAGCGCAAATACGCGCCTCAATAGCATGGCCAGTGATGCGCAAATCGCTTTGCTGCAAAGGCAGCTTCTCCCCTGATGCCACCCGCAGCTGCCACTCCACCAAATCTAAGCCGGTAATCGCTTCGGTCACCGGGTGCTCTACCTGCAGGCGCGTGTTCATTTCCATAAAAAAGAACTGCATGCCGCCATCAGGCTTTTGCTCAACAATAAACTCCACTGTACCAGCGCCTTGGTAGTTGACAGACCGCGCAGCGGCCACCGCGGCTGCGCCCATCTGCTCGCGCATGGCCTGTGTCAGGCCGGGAGCTGGCGCTTCTTCTAAAACTTTTTGATGGCGGCGCTGCACACTGCAGTCACGCTCAAACAAATACACATAGTTGCCGTGCGTATCGCCAAATACCTGAATCTCTATATGGCGCGGGCGCTGTACATACTTTTCTATCAGCACGGCATCGTCGCCAAAGCTGTTGATGGCCTCGCGCTTGCAGCTTTGCAGTGCAGCGTCAAAGTCTTCAGACTTGTCTACCGCGCGCATGCCTTTGCCGCCACCACCAGCGCTGGCTTTGATCAGCACCGGGTAGCCAATGCGGTCGGCTTCTGCGTGCAGCAGCGCTGCATCTTGGTTAGCTCCGTGGTAGCCGGGCACTAAGGGCACACCAGCTTTTTCCATCAGTTGTTTGGACTCGGCTTTGAGCCCCATGGCTTTGATGGCCGAAGGCGGTGGGCCAATAAACACCAGCCCGGCATCGGCGCAGGCCTGTGCAAACTCTTCGTTCTCACTTAAGAAACCATAGCCGGGGTGAATCGCCTGTGCACCAGTGGTCTTGGCTGCCGTAACGATAGCTTGCCAACGCAGGTAGCTGTCTTTGGGGGCATTGCCGCCGCTCTCGCTGTCAGGCACGCCAATATAAATGGCCTCGTCACAGGCCGCTACATGCTTGGCCTGTGCATCAGCAGTGGAATACACCGCCACAGTTTGAATGGCCATGCGTGCGCAGCTAGCGGCCACACGGCAAGCGATTTCGCCGCGGTTGGCGATGAGTATTTTGCTAAACACGTGGGGCCTCTTTCATTGAAAATTTTGCTTGCGCAGTACGTAAGCTGTTAGTGACAGCATCGAATGCAGGTTTAGGCTGGCCCTGGGTGTCGAACAAAGTAGGCCGCATCGCTAGACCGTCGGCCCTGCGTTGGGCTTGGGCCCAGCGGTTCACCCAGGTATCAGCATCGGTTACGTTCCACAGCACGACCATTTCAACGGCACTGTGGCTTAAACAGACATCCAGAAAGTCTTTGTACAGCGCCGCTATGGACGCGTCTCTCTGGGCAATGCTGCCCTGTGTTTGCAGGTCACGAACATCCAGCTCTGTAATGTGTATTGACAAGCCCATAGCACTAACATCGTCTAAAAATTTGCCCAACTTGGTTGTAGAAAACTTCCGCGAGACATCCAAATGGGCCTGCAACCCCAGCACGTCTAGGGGTGTTTTACGCTGCAACCACCCGTCTAAGGTGCGCAGCATGACAGCCCTGCGGCGTTCGTTCCAAACTTCGTCTTGCTCCATGCCGTAGTCGTTGTAAGCCAGCTTGGCCGCCGGGTCGGCAGCGCGCGCCATGTCAAAAAAGGCGGGGTAATTGTCTGCACCCCACAGCCTGGACAGCACCGATTCACGCATGCCGTCTGCGCGCTGGTGGTCTGGCTCAATGACTTCGTTGAGAACATCCCATGTATGGATGCGCCCGGCATACCGCTTGGCAAGGGTTTGGGCATGCTTGGTTTGCGCCGCAATGAAAGTATCTGCATTGGAGTTGTGCAAATAGCTTGGTGTGGACTGGTGCCACCCCAACACATGCCCCCTTACAGCGGCGTTCAAGTTTTCGGCCAGCGCAACGATGTAGTCGGCCTGGGTGTAGTCGGGTATGCCCAATGCGCCTACGATGTTGCGCCATTTCATGGCGTTTTCTGCGGTGATAACCCCTGCATGCTGTTCCAACAAAGCGTTGACTGGTTGCTTACCCGCATACCCTGGTGCTACAGCAAAACCAAATTTTCGGCCACTTGCCTGGGCTAAAGTATTCAAACCCAAACCAGCTTGTGCCTGCACTGGCACCGCAGTGCCTAGCAAGGCCGAGCCCGCCAAACAAAGTAGTTCACGCCGTTGCATAAATTCAAGCAGTCCTTGGGTTACCAGAGAAGAACCCAGATATGCGGCGCACAACGGCTTTGAGGAACTTGACCAACACCACAATCAGCACGATTGACAACACCAGCACAACGCACAGCACCACACCAAAGCTGAGCGGGTAGTTGGTGGCCAGCCACATCATGCCCATCACGCCACCATCTTCAACCAAGCTCATGGCGATGTTGCTAAACGGCTCGGGCGATGTATTGATAGCTGCACGCGTAGTGGCCTTGGCTGCATGCGATGTAGCGGCCAGGGTGCCGCCCAGCAAACCTGCCACCATGCCCATGGTGGCGCTGTCGGCCCCAAACACGCCAGCGGCCAATGCTGCGCCTGCAGGCACACGGATGACGGTGTGAACCATGTCCCACAGCGAATCCACACCCGGAATTTTGTCTGCAAAAAACTCGACAAATAACATCGCTCCGCTGCCTGCCAACATGGCTGGGTGCTGTAGCACGCTAAGCCCGCTGGGCAACGGGATCACACCAAAATAGCCTGCCATGCCGGTTAAAAATACGACCAAATACAAACGGATGCCGCTGGCCCAGCCCAGCGCTGCAGCCAGCGCGGCCAGCCCTGCCATGTCCAGTCCACCAATGGCTTTGCCTGCGGTGCCCGCTACGTCGCCGCCGCTGGTAAACAAGCTCGAGATCAACTGCTGCAAATAGGGAAGAATATTGTCCATTAAGGTTCCTTGCGTGCGGGTTTTGCGCCCTGACTATTTGCTAAGTCAATTCGCTAAGCCAACCAGGCTTGCGCTTTTGCAAAAACGACGTCACCCCTTCTTTACCCTCAAAGCTGGAGCGTATGTCGGCTATACCCGCAACGGTGGCATTGATCAACGGTTGACTGATGTCTTGGTTCGCAACGTCTTGCAGTAACTTTTTGCATACTTTGACCGCGTTCGGGCTGGCGTTGCACAGTGCAGTGGTGATCTCGGCCACTTTAGCGTCTAGCTGCTCGGCGCTTACCACCTCGTGCACAAAGCCAATGCGCAGCGCCACGCTGGCACTGAACCGTTCTGCCGTTAAAAAATACCGGTGCGCTGCGCGTGCGCCCATTGCGCGAACCACATACGGGCTGATCGTGGCCGGTATCAGCCCTAGCTTGACTTCACTTAGGCAATAGTGGGCCGTATCCACAGACACCGCTATATCGCAAGCCGCTACCAAGCCCATACCGCCTGCCACCACATCGCCTTGCACGCGCGCCACGGTGGGCTTAGGGCATGCGTACATGACCCGCAGCATCTGGGCCAGCTTGGCGGCATCGGCCATGTTTTCGTCCCGCGAATAGTCGGCCATCTTGCGCATCCAGTTCAGGTCGGCACCTGCGCAAAACGCGGGGCCCTCTGCAGCCAACACGATGCAGCGCACATCGTCTCGCGCGCCCAGCTGTATAAAAGCTTGCGTAAGTTCTGCAATCACCTCGTCATTGAAAGCGTTGCGCACATCAGGGCGTGACAGGGTGATTTGCGCTGTGTAGCGCGACGGCTGTGTGAAACCTAAGGTGTTGCTCATGCTTGGCTTTCTTCTTGCAACATGAAAACCAAATCCAGCACAGGACAAGGCTGGCCTAGCGCGGTCAGCGCGGCGGTGATTTGCCCACGGTGGTGTGTGCCGTGGTTAAACACATGGGCTAGCGTAGGTGCAAACGGCAGCGATACAACTTGACCGCGCATGGTGGTGTAGCTCAGCGTACCTTCAAAGCGTTCAATTGGCCAAGACCCGATCAACGGTTGCCAATTAGCTGCCCCACCTTTGAGCGCTTGGCCTAGCCGCTCACGTACGGGTTCGGCCTCCATGTCCAGCGCAAGCTTGGGCGAGATACCTTTGGCAAAGCGCGGATACCACAGCAAATGCTCGCCCACCAGTATGTGGTTCAGCGTGCCATGAATCGACTTGAAAAACAAACCCACATCTTTGCGGTAGCCCGCATCGTCTAACTTATCCACTGCAGCTAGCAAGCGCTGCGTGGCCCACTGGTTGTAGCGCGCTAGGGTAGAGAAATGGTCTGTGGGGTTCATGGTCTACATCCTAAAAATACCAAACTTTGGCTCGGAGATTGGCGCGTTCTGCGCTGCCGCCAGCCCCAGTGCCAGCACGCGGCGGGTGTCTGCGGGGTCAATAATGCCATCGTCCCACAGGCGGGCAGTGGCGTAATACGGGTGGCCTTGGGTTTCGTACTGGGCTTTGATGGGGGCTTTGAAGGCGGCTTCTTCGTCTGCGCTCCACTGGCCGCCTTTGCCTTCGATGCCGTCGCGTTTGACCGTGGCCAATACGGATGCCGCTTGCTCGCCGCCCATCACGCTGATGCGCGCGTTGGGCCACATCCACAAGAAGCGCGGGCCAAAGGCGCGGCCACACATGCCGTAATTGCCTGCGCCAAAGCTGCCGCCAATGATGACGGTGAACTTGGGCACATTGGCAGTGGCCACTGCGGTCACCATCTTGGCACCGTGGCGTGCAATGCCTTCATTCTCGACCTTGCGGCCCACCATAAAGCCAGTGATGTTTTGCAAAAACACCAGCGGGATTTTGCGCTGACAGCACAGCTGGACAAAGTGCGCACCTTTTTGTGCTGATTCGCTGAACAAAATACCATTGTTGGCAATAATACCCACCGCCATGCCCTCGATTTTGGCAAAACCGGTGACCAAGGTGGTGCCAAAGCGTGCTTTGAATTCGTCAAACTCGCTGCCGTCGACAATGCGCGCAATGATCTCGCGCACATCAAACGGTTTGCGTGTGTCCACGGGAATCACGCCATACAGTTCTTCTGCAGCAAACCTAGGGTTCGCTATATTAACAATAGCTGCTTGTGCAGCATTTCCTTGGGCCATAAGCTGATTTTGCTTTAAATTTAGCACTATATTGCGTGCAATCCCTAGCGCATGGGTGTCGTCGTTGGCCAAGTGGTCGGCTACCCCCGACAAGCGCGTGTGCACGTCGCCACCGCCTAAGTCTTCGGCGCTTACCACTTCACCGGTTGCCGCTTTTACCAAAGGCGGGCCACCCAAAAAAATGGTGCCTTGGTTTTTCACAATCACGGTTTCATCGCTCATGGCGGGCACGTAGGCACCGCCTGCGGTGCAGCTGCCCATTACCACCGCCACTTGAGCAATGCCCTGCGCGCTCATCTGCGCTTGGTTGTAGAAAATGCGGCCAAAATGGTCTCGGTCAGGAAACACTTCGTCTTGGTTGGGCAGGTTGGCACCGCCTGAGTCCACCAGGTAAATGCAAGGCAGGCGGTTTTGCTCGGCAATTTCTTGGGCCCGCAGATGCTTTTTGACCGTGAGCGGGTAGTAAGTGCCGCCTTTGACGGTGGCATCGTTGCACACGATCATGCATTCAATGCCGCTGACGCGGCCGATGCCGGCAATCACACCGGCAGCAGGTGCGCTGTCTGCGCCGTCAGTGCCGGGGTACATGCCCAGCGCAGCCAGGGGGGCGATCTCTAAAAACGGGGTGCCAGGGTCTAGTAGCATGTTGACCCGGTCACGCGGCAGCAGCTTGCCGCGTGCCACATGCTTGGCGCGCGCTGCGTCACCACCGCCCTGCTGCGCTGCAGCAATGCGCTGGCGCAGGTCGCTGACCACCGTGCGCATAGCAGCAGCGTTGGCCAAGAAATCAGCCGAGCGGGCATTCAGGTGTGTCTCTAGCACGGGCATGGCAATGTCTCAGGTTATTTCGCTAAATGAAAATCTAGTTGACGTTTACGTAAACGTCAACTAAGCGGATTGTGCCAGATTTTGACGCGACGGTACTGCCCAAGTTGGCGCAGATTGCGGCGCAGCAGGTGCATCACACCAGCCCTAGCAAGGCGGGTAAATCGGCCATGCTGGTAAAAAATCGCTTTACCCCTACAGAGTGCAGCGCTGCCGCCGTGGCGTGGTGTTCTCCTAGCGGTACGTAGCCCCACACGGTGGCACCAGCAGCCACGCCGGCACGTGCGCCGTTGGGTGTGTCTTCCACCACGGCGCAGCGTGCGGGCAGTACACCCAGCGCTGCTGCAGCGGCCAGGTACACGTCGGGGTGCGGTTTATTGCGTGCTTGCTCCATACCGCTGAAAGTGCGGCCTGCAAAATGGGGCAGCAAACCTACTTTGGTCAGCTGCAAAATCACCTTTTCATGGTCAGCGCCAGAAGCCACAGCAATACGCCCCGCCAGTGCGCTGTGCAGCGTAGCCACCGCACCATGCACATGCGCTGTAGCCTCCAGCTTGGCCAGCAGTGCTACATCACGGCGTGCTCTGAACAACGCCAGCCACTCTTGGGTGACAGGCTGGCCGGTATGCTGCTCAATCAGCGGTGCGTGGTCTACCACTGCGTGGCCCACAAAAGTGGCAAAGCATTCGTCTGCGGTCATGCGCCAGCCCAGCTCACCCAGCATGCCGTGCAGCACACCATTGGTGATGGGCTCGCTGTCTACCAGCACCCCATCGCAGTCAAAAAGCACAGCTTCCAATGTCATAAATTACCTTACTCAATACGTACTGCCAAGCCTTCTTGGTGGGCAAGCTTTTGCGCAGCTTATCGAAATTAACATTCTGTAACGCACTATTTCTTTAAAAATTACCGAAGTGTTTTCGTTTTATAGCTGAAACTTCGCCAATTTTGCGCACCACCTAGCACACAAAACCCAAAGGTAACACGCTATGAAGCCCGTGATCCAATGCATTAACCCCCGTATGCTCAACTTAGGCCTGCTCATAAGCACAGTAGCCCTGCTAGCAGCCTGTGGAGGCGCTGACGGCTCCTCGGGGGTTGGTATTGCCCTGCGCACATCGGTAGAGCCCGTAGGCAACAATTGCGCTGCTGGTGGTAACCGCGTGCAAGCCGGCTCAGACACCAATGGTAATGGTGCACTGGAAGACGCAGAAGTTACCAATACCGGCTATGTATGCAATGGCACTGCTGGAGCTGCCGGTGCCAATGGAGCCACGGGGGTAGTGGGTTTAGCTGGCGCTACAGGTGCCACAGGTGCTACTGGGCCTACAGGGGCTGTTGGCCCACAAGGGCCTATTGGGTCGCCCGGTACAAGCGCGCAAGTGATTAACGGCCTTATTAGGCGAACCACCATCGTTGGCAACCCCAACGCCACCACCAACACGCAGTGCCAGTTAACTGGGGGTCTTTTGATAGAGGTGGGGCTAGACAGCAACCCAACCAATGGTCAGCTAGATGCCACTGAGGTTACAGACAGGCAGTATATTTGCACTGTACCTGTACCTGTTCCTTAGCCAGTTTTGTCTTACCAACTCTTCAAAAAAGTGATTAGGTGTTCACACTTCAAATGAGTAGCCCAGTTTATGAAAAAATCCACATCTCGTAGTACAAAAAAAGCCGCGTTACAAGGGGCTATGCTGGGTTCTGCTCTGGTGCTGGCAGGCTGCGGAGCAGGGGGCGATGCACCATCAGGCGCGGCGGGACAAACCATCGCCATCAGGTTTGTGGCAGAAGCTGCTGGTAACAACTGCCCTGCAGGCGGTAGCAAATTCCAGTCAGGGCCAGATGTTAATGCCAACCAGATACTGGAAGATAGTGAAGTTGTTAATACCTCTTTTGCATGCAACGCCACCAACGGCGCTGCAGGTAGCGCAGGGTTAAACGGTGCAGCAGGTGCAACGGGTGCAACGGGCGCAACCGGAGCTACAGGCGCTGTGGGGGCTGTAGGCCCTGTTGGGCCAGCAGGGGTGAATGGACTTAACTATTTACGCGTGGTTTCAAATATCGTTGCCGGTACCCGCTTAGATCAATTTGAAAACATAGTCGCAATTGACCCGCGCTGTCCTCGGGGCTACGGTGGCTCATTGACGGAGTTTGGCTTAGACAGCAACCTAGATACATTCCTCAACCCCAGCGAAGTTATTGCTTCCGCCACGATTATCCAATGTTTCAATGTACCGCAGTAACTTATACCGCTGCGCGTTACCTGCATAACCACCCAAACCAACTATTTGTACAGCCTGAAACCATGGCTTTGTGATGCGCCACGTACTGATAGTATGGGAACTAGGCGGCAACCTAGGGCACCTCTCCAGGCTGCACCTCATTGCAAGTGCGCTGGCCTATCTAAAAATAAACGTCACCTTTGCAGTGCGCAATTACCCACTTGCTGCCCCTTGGCTAGCTGCGCGTGGCTGGCCTTGTCTACAAGCGCCGCAATTGGCATCAAACCAGTGGGACAGCACCATACCCGTAGGGCATGCAGACTGGTATGTGTGCGAAGGCTTTGACCAGCCTGCCCAAGTGCAAACATGGCTAGGCAGCTGGGCTGCGTTGGTAGAGCAGAACCCATGTGATGCATTGCTTTTAGACTTTGCCCCAGCAGCTGTGTATGCCGCGCACTACTTGCAACTGCCCTATATGGTTTCCAGCGTAGGGTTTTGCGTGCCGCCGTATTTTCACCAAGCCGCCTGTTTTCGTCCTTGGGACTTGCAAGCCGTGCAGCAGGCTCAAGCGGCCCATGCCCATTTGCCAGCCATGTTTGGCGCCTTGCGCAAGCTGCTGGGCCCGCAAGCCGCCGTTGATTTAGAGGCGTTGTACCCGCCCCACGCGGTACAGCTGTGTACTTTTAAACACATAGACCATTTTGCTGACCGTAGCGAAGATGCCAACTACGCGGGTGTTCTCTGGAACACAGCACAGGATGTGCCGCAAACCACTTGGCACCCTTCAAAAGGCGCGGGCAAGAAAGTGTTTTGCTACTTAAACGGCGCGGTAGAGCATACGCACCCCCTGCTAGACGCACTAAAAAAGCATGCTTGTGAAGTGATTGCCGTGGTGCCCCACTGGCCTAAAGACAGGGTGGATGCCTACGCTACAGAGCATTTTCAAGTGCATACACAGCCTGTTAACGTGCAAGCCTTGCTGCCCGATGCTGATGCCGTCGTCACACATGGCGGTGTCGGTTTGGTTGGGCAAAGTTTATGCGCCGGGGTGCCTTTGCTGCTATTGGCCCAACATGCTGAACAGGCTCTGCTGGCGCGGCGTGTAGCGCAGCACAGCTTTGGGCTGGCCACCTACCGAAGCACCGATACCCAGCTGCTGGCAGACAGGCTAGATGCGCTGCTGCACGACCCGCGCTTTGGTGTGGCAACCAGGGCGTTTGCCAATCAACATCCCAACTATTCACCTAACGAGGCCGCGCACAGCGCTATGGCTGCTTGGGTCGAAGCTGCCTAGCTTGGAGCTAGGCAGCGCTGCTTTACCCCACACGCAAATCTACAGTAGCGGCCTCTGCAGAGCCCTTTACTGCCTCCATCACCAAGGTGCTGTGCGCAGATACACCATAGTCACGCAGATTTTTGCGCAAGGCTGCAGGGTCAAGTTCATTCCAAGTTAGCCCGCAGTCCATGCAGGCATGTGAATGGGGGTTTTGCAAAAACACAGGTTTGCCCAGCCAGGCTTTAAGCAGGCCCCGTTGCGGATAAAACCGCGCTGACTCGCCCAAAGCACCGCGCACTACTTTACGGCTGCCACAGCGCAGGCAGTACATGCCGCGCACAGTTTGATTGAACATAATGCCAGCGTTAAAAATTAGGTTTTTTAGCTTTGCGCTCTTCTAATGTCTCGCTAGCGCCGCCCTGCTTGACCCACTCGTCCCAGCCGCCGTCCATATGCGCCACGTTGGTCATGCCCATGTCTTGCAGAGTTTTAGCTGTGAGTGCGCTGCGCCAGCTTGCGGCGCAAAACAGGATGAACTCTTTGCTTTCGTCTGCCCACATAAGCTTGTGGTAAGGCGAGTCTGGGTCTACCCAAAACTCCAGCATGCCGCGCGGGGCATGCACGCTGCCAGGCATGGTGCCAGCTGCCAGCTCGCGAATATCGCGGATATCTACCAACTGTGCATGACCTGCGGCCATTTTGGCTTGCACTTGGCCCACAGAGTAGGTCTTAATTTGTGCATTGGCTTCGGCCAGTAGGGCTTTGTAGCCTTTGGTAATGGGCATGGGGTTCTCCAAATAAAAATGCCTTGGCCCACATTGTGACACCAAGGCATGCAAGCGCTTAAGTCCGCGCTAACGGTAGTTTTAACCGCCCAAGTACGCGGCCTTCACTGCAGGGTCATCGCGCAGTTTGTCTGCCGGGCCATGCACCGAAATGCGCCCGTTCTCCAGCACATAGCCGTAGTCCGCCACCTTCAGTGCCGCAGCGGCAAACTGCTCTACCAGCAGCATGGTCACGCCTTGGCCTTTAAGGCGCGTGATGATGTTGAACACCTCTTCCACCAAAATCGGTGCCAGGCCCATGGAGGGTTCATCCAGCAGCACTATCTCGGGGTTGAGCATCACTGCGCGGGCCATAGCCAGCATTTGCTGCTCACCACCAGACAAAGTGCCCGCCAATTGCGTGCGGCGTTCTTTAAGGCGCGGGAAAAGTTCTAAGGCTTTTTCTAAATCGGCTTTCACATCACCTTTGGGGCGGCTCCCCGTCAGACGCGGAAAGGCACCCAAAATCAGGTTGTCGGTCACGCTCATGGTGGCGAAGACGCGGCGACCTTCTGGAGAGTGCGCAAGGCCTTGTTTGGCGATGGTGTACGACTCCATGCCGTCTACACGTTTGCCATGCAGGCTGATCTCGCCAGCGGTGGGCTTGATCATGCCCGACACAGCGCGCATGGTGGTGGTCTTACCCGCACCGTTAGAGCCGATCAAAGTGACAACTTTGCCTTTGGGCACTTCCATCGAAATGCCGTGCAGCACTTGCACTTTGCCGTAGCCTGCTTGGAGGTTTTTAATGCTTAACATAGTGTGTTCCTCTGAGCCTTAATGTGCCGTACCGCCGAGGTAAGCCTCGATCACTTTTTCGTTGGCCTGTACTTCAGCGGGTTTGCCTTCGGCAATCTTCTGGCCAAAATCGAGCACGGAAACGGTGTCGCACAGCTCCATTACCACGTCCATGTGGTGTTCGATCAAAATCACAGTGATACCGTGGTCGCGAATCTTGCGGATGATGGCGATCAGCTCTTTGATGTCGGGTGCGGTCAAGCCAGCTGCCGGCTCGTCAAGCAACAGCAGTTGCGGGTCTAGCGCCAAGGCGCGGGCTATTTCCAGCAGGCGCTGTTTGCCATAAGGCAAATTACGCGCCTCTTCTGTAGCCAAATCGGACAAGCCCACAAAACGCAGCAAGCCTAGGCCGCGTTCTGTGGCAGCCTTGTCTTCGCGCTGGTAGCGCGGCGTGTGCAGGGCTACGTCAGCAATGTTGCTGGCAAAGCTGTGGTGCAAGCCCACCTGGATGTTTTGCAGCGCCGTCATTTCGCCAAAGAGCTGCACGTTTTGGAAAGTACGCGCAATACCAGACAGCGCAATGTCTGACGAGGTACGGCCCACCACAGAGCGGTTAGCAAACTCAATAGTGCCGCCCGTAGGCACGTAAATGCCGGTCAACACGTTCATCATAGTGCTCTTGCCCGAGCCGTTGGGGCCAATCAAGCCGTGAATGCTGCCGCGCTTAACACGAAGGTCTACGTTGTTAATGGCTTTGAGGCCGCCAAACTGCATCAGCACATTGCTGGCGACCAGCAGGTCGTCACCGTTGGCTTGCGAACCTGCGCGTGCAGCCACCGTAAGCGCGTCCTTGCCTATACCACCAACGGCCAGCTCGCTGCCCATGGATGTGCTTTTGCGCTTGAAAAACAAGCTGCGTACAAAGCCGACTATGCCGTCTTGCAGGTAGTACACCACAAACAAAATCATCAAACCGAAGATGCTTAATCGCCAGTCAGTGATTGATTGGAGCCAGAAGGAAAAGCCTGCCAATGCCATAGTGCCAATCACCGGAATAGCCATGGCTTTGGGTGTGGTGATTTTCTTTGCGATACCTATCGCACCGCCAACCAGTATGAGCAGCGCCAGCGACGAGGCCACTAAGCGGAACATTTCCAAGTCGTCCAGCAGCTTGGGCAAAATCACAATGATGGCTGCGCCCAGCAAGGCGCCCGAGCGGGTTTTACGGCCCCCCATGATGACAGCCAGCAAAAATAGTACGGTCAGTTCATTGTTGTACGTGTTAGGCGAAATGTACTGCTCTGAATAGGAATACAAAGCACCCGCCAAACCAGCAAAGCCCGCGCTGATCACAAACGCATAGACCTTGTAGCGGTACACCGACACGCCCATACAGTCAGACGCCACCGGGCTGCCGCGCAATGCTTCAAACGCGCGGCCCAGTTGCGAGTTCAAAATGCGGTGCACCACAATGAGCGAGAGCGTCATCAACGCAAACACCAGCCAGTAAAAACCGTTCTCATGCAGTTGCATGCCAAACAAAGAGGGTTTAGGAATTTTGATACCGAGTGGACCTTCGGTGAGGAAAGTCATCTCGTTGATCAATATTTGGATAATGGTGCCAAAGGCCAAGGTCACCATGGCCAGGTAAGGGCCCGATACGCGCAAGGCAGGCAGTGCCAACAGCGCACCAAAGCCTGCGGTCACAGCAACACTGGCGGGAATAATCAGCCACAGCGGTGCACCCAGCTTCATAAACATCACGCCAGCGGTGTACGACCCCACGCCAAACAGGCCAGCGTGGCCTAGCGACACCTGGCCGGTGTAACCCACCACAATGTCCAAACCAAAGATCAAAATAGCGTAGATCATGATCGTACCGACCATGTGCACGTAGTACGGGTTGCTGGTAAACAGCGGCACTGCTGCCAGCAGTGCCAGGCCGATGACAGCGGCAATCAATGTCTTGCGGTTCATCGTTAAACTTTCTTGATCGCGGCTTTGCCAAACAAACCAGCGGGCTTGAAAGCCAATACCAGCAGCAGCAGTACCAGGCCGGGCACATCTTTGTAGCCGGTGGAAATATAAAAACCCGTGGTGGTTTCAGCAATGCCCAAAATAATGCCGCCCACAATGATGCCCATGCCGCTGGTCAAACCCCCAATGATGGCCACAGCAAAAGCTTTCAGACCCAGCACCGCGCCCATGGTGGCCCCTGTCAGGGTAAGCGGTGCGATCAGCACGCCAGCAAAGCCAGCGGTTGCAGAGGACAAGGCATAAGAAAATGTAATGACCAAACCGGTGTTAATACCCATCAGCTTGGCTGCATCGCGGTCGTTAAAGGTGGCCACCACAGCTTTGCCGTAAATCGTTTTACGGTTAAAAAACTCTACCGCCAGCATCATGAACACGGCACCCGCTACGACCAGCAGCTCCATCGGCAGTACGTTGGCACCAAACACTTTGATAGGCGACTCAGGCAGGGGGGAGGGAAACTTCAAATCGTCGCGGCCCCAAATATTCTCGGCTACGTTTTTGAAAATAATACCCAGCGCAATGGTGGACATGATCCAACCAAACTCACTTTTGATCTTGATGGCAGGGCGCACACCAATGCGCTCCACGATACCGCCTTGCACCAAGCCAAAAAGGATAACCAAGGGGATCATCAGCCAGTAGTTCACGCCAGCGGTGACCAATGTCAAGCCGACCATGGCACCCAGCATCAGCGCGTCGCCTTGGCCAAAGTTGAGTGTGTCGGATGTTTGAAAGGTAAGCTGGTAGCCGAATGCAATGACCGCATAGATCATGCCAAGGGCGATACCGCTGTAGACGAGTTGGAGTAGGATTTCCATAGTTTCAACCTTGAATAACAGTGTCAATGCGCAAGCTGTGCGCACAGATGAACACCTAAAGCGCTAAAAAAGCACCGCCAAGCAATGTGCCTGAGCGGTGCTGTGCAGCGGGTGCAATTACTTCTTGATGACCAATGCGCCTTTGGCGTTAGCGTCTTTGACACGCACTTGCGAGGCTATTTTTTGGTCTTCAGGGTAGGCGTACACCACGCGCTGGCCTTTGACTTCGCCGAACACGGGGATGTTGGCGGTGATAGCCTCATGGTCTTTCGCAGTAAAGGGCTTGGTGTAGGTGGTGATAACACCTTCTACGGGTGTTTTCAAGTCTTCTAACGCAGCCTTGATCTTCGGGCCTTCGGTTCCACCGGCTTGCTTGATGGCGGCTGCCAACAGGTAAATCGAATCGTAACCTTGGGCTGCAGACACGGGCGAGTCTATGCGTGCGTTCTTAGGGTTGAAGGTTTTCAAATAGTTGATGATGAAAGACTGGCGCTTAGGCGTGGTCGGCTCCTGGATAAAGGTTTGCGGCATGCGCGCGCCTTCGCCGCCTGGGCCTGCGTTGTCAATGAAGTTGGCCATCGACAAAGTCCAGCTGCCAATCATGGGCACTTTCCAGCCCAGCTTGGTCATGCCGTTGGCAATTTGCGCTAGCTCAGGGCCAATCGCGTAGGTGAGCACCACTTCAGCGCCGGCTTCTTTGGCCTTGAGCAACTGGGCGGTCATGTCTACATCTTTAACGTTGAATTTTTCTACCGCCACGGCTTTTACGCCTTTGAGCTGCAATGCCGTTTCCAGGTCGGCACGGCCAAGTTGCCCATAGTTGCTGGAGTCAGCCAGGATGGCGACCTTTTTATAACCGCGACGCGTTACGGCTTCTTCTACGATCATCGGTGCCTGGATGCTGTCGTGTGCAGCATTGCGAAAAATGTAATTCTCGGGCTGGTCGTCAAACTGGTGGGTGATCAAAGAACCCGTGGCCACGTTGTTCATCACAGGGATTTTGGCTTCCTGGAAGAAGCGCTGTGATGCCAGCGCCACGCCGGTGTTGATGTACCCGACAGCGGCGGTCACTTTTTCTTTGTTGATCAACTCTTGGGCTATTTGCACGCCGCGCTCGTTTTTGGCTTCGTCGTCACGCTCCACCAGTTCCAGTTTGCGCCCTAGTACGCCACCGGCTTTGTTGATTTCGTCGGTTGCCATGCGCACCCCATCGCGCATACTCACGCCCATGGAAGATGAGCCACCGGTGAAAGGGCCGGCAACACCAATTTTGATGTTTTGTGCATAGCTGGCGGTTGCTGCGGCCAGAGCGATGGAAGTCAGTGCAAGGGTGCGTGCGAATTTCACAGAATGTCTCCAGTAGGTGTTGTGAATAATTAGAGGTAAAGATCGTCGTACAGCCATGCTGGTACTACAGAACGGGCTCGATTATGGTGCGCATCCCACGCCAATTACTAAGTGTTATCCGCAGGATACCCACCTTTGAGAACACAGCTGTTATGACTTTTTGTGTGTAACTTGAGAGACAAACACAGTGAAAACTACGCTGACACTGCAAGCCGACAGCAAAGCGCAATAGTCAGTGATTTGCAAGCTATCGGCCCAACATCAAGCCAGCGCGCGGCCAATCAGTATCTTTTGCACGTCACTGGTGCCTTCGTAAATTTGGCATACACGCACGTCGCGGTAAATGCGCTCTACGGGAAAGTCCGTCACGTAGCCGTAGCCACCGTGCACTTGGATAGCATCGCTACAGACGCGCTCTGCCATTTCACTGGCAAACAGTTTGGCCATAGCGGCTTCTTTCAGGCAGGGCTGGCCTGCGTCTTTAAGCGATGCTGCGTGGTGAATCAACTGGCGCGCCGCTTCAATCTGGGTGGCCATGTCAGCCAGCTTAAACTGCACCGCCTGGTGCTGGAAGATGGGCTGGCCAAAGCTAACGCGGTCTTTGCTGTAGCGCAAAGCTGCATCAAACGCGGCCCGTGCCATGCCGATGCACTGCGATGCAATGCCGATACGCCCGCCCTCCAGCCCGCTCAGGGCGATCTTCAAGCCTTGGCCTTCTTCGCCAATCAAGTTGGCGGCTGGCACGCGGCAGTTATCAAAACGGATTTGTGCAGTGTCACTGGCGTGCTGCCCCAGCTTGTCTTCGATGCGCGCTACTTGGTAGCCAGGGGTTGTCGTCTCAACAATAAACGCACTAATGCCTTTTTTGCCCGCTGCTTTGTCTGTCACGGCCATCACAATAGCCACATCACCGTTCTTGCCACTGGTGATAAATTGCTTAACACCGCTGAGTACATAATAGGCTCCGTCTTTGGTGGCGGTAGTTTTTAAACCGGCTGCCTCACTGCCCACATGCGGTTCGGTTAAACAAAAAGCCCCCAGCATGTCGCCGCGCGCCAGTGGTTTTAGGTAGGCTTGCTTTTGTGCTTCATTTCCCCACGCCATCAAAATAGAGCAGACGGGGCAGTTGTTGACACTGACGATAGTGGACGTTGCGCCATCAGCCGCTGCGATCTCTTCCAAAATTAAGGCCAAGCTCAAATAGTCCATGCCTGCGCCGCCATACTGCTCTGGCACCGCCACGCCATAGCAGCCCAAGTCCGCCAAGCCGCGCAGGGCCTCTCGCGGAAAAGCATGCGACTTGTCCCACACGGCGGCGTGGGGGGCTATTTTCTCCTGCGCATAGGCGCGCACTGCGTCTTGTACGGCAATATGGTCAGCGCTGAGCAGCATGCTTATGGCTCCTTAAAAGGTATGTGTGGGTGGTATTTACCAGCTGCTGAAATTGCGGCCATCGTTATGCAAGTACCTGCCTTTGTCTTTGGCAGTGAGCCCTGCAATGGTTTTGCACATGGCAGCCACAGACTCTTCTATGCTGATTGAGGCGTTGGGCCCGCCCATGTCGGTGCGTACCCAGCCGGGGTGCATGGGCAGCATCAGCGCACGGGGGTAGTCGCTTTGCGCGGCCATCACGGCCATGTTGAGCGCCGCTTTGCTCACACGGTATGCCCAGCCAAAGCTGCTGGTAGTCTCGCCTATGCATCCCATCTCGCTGGACATAAAAATAAATTTACCGTGCGCAGCCTCAACCAGCGGTGCTACTTGGGGAATGGTTTGCATGGCACCTAGCACATTGGCATGCATCACATGGTCAAACTCGCCCTGCGTTGGCGGCATGCGGGCACCGCCTTCAGAGTAGACGCCCGCTACGTACAAAGCAATATCAAACTTATCGCCGCCCAGCAGCTGCGCTAAACCAGCCAGGCTGGCGGGATCGGCTATATCTAGCTTAAGCGCATGAGCGCCCAAGGCTTTGATTTTTTGCAAGCCTTCATCGCTGCGTGCAGTGGCCGTCACCTGCGCACCTGCTAGTGTGTACTGGCGCACAAACTCTAGGCCAATGCCGCGTGAAGCCCCCAAAACGAGTATTTTCATAGTAATTTAGCCCTGTGGCCCAAGGAAATGCTGCACAAGCAGCTATTGAATTAATAGTACTTACAGTAACTCTAAAGCCACCGCAGTACCCTCGCCGCCGCCAATGCACAGCGTTGCCAAGCCACGTTTGAGGCCCCGCGCTTTGAGCGCATGCACCAGTGTGACCATAATGCGCGCGCCGCTGGCGCCAATCGGGTGGCCCAACGCGCAGGCACCGCCGTTCACGTTGACAATCTCATGCGCTACGTTCAGTTCGGCCATCAGCGCCATCGGCACCACAGCGAAAGCTTCGTTAACTTCCCACAAGTCCACATCGCCTACGCTCCACCCCGCCTTAGCCAAAGCCTTTTGCGTAGCGCCTATGGGAGCAGTGGTAAACCAGTTGGGCTCTTGTGCATGCAGGGCGTGGCTGACAATGCGCGCTATCGGCTTGCAGCCCAGCTTGGCCGCAGTGCTGGCGCGCATCATCACCAGCGCTGCTGCGCCATCGTTGATTGACGAACTAGACGCTGCGGTAATGGTGCCGTCTTTTTTAAACGCAGGCTTAAGGGCCGCGATTTTGTCCAACCGCGCTTTGGCAGGGCCTTCGTCGATGCTGATCACCACATCGCCTGCACGGGTTTTGACTGTGACAGGGGCTATTTCGGCGGTAAATGCACCCGACTGGGCAGCCGCCTGCGCACGTTCTACGCTGGCAATGGCAAATTTATCTTGCGCTTCACGGGTAAATTGGTATTTATCAGCACACTCCTCGCCAAAGGTGCCCATAGAGCGGCCCGCTTCATAAGCATCTTCCAAGCCGTCCAACATCATGTGGTCATAAATGCGGTCGTGACCAATGCGAATGCCACTGCGCCCCTTGAGCAGCAAATGCGGCGCATTGGTCATGCTCTCCATGCCGCCCGCTACGATCACTTCGGCGCTGCCTGCAGTTAGCATGTCGTGTGCAAACATGGCAGCGCGCATACCGCTGCCGCACATTTTGCTTAGCGTGACCGCGCCTGCACTTTTCGGCAAGCCCCCCTTAAACCCCGCTTGCCGCGCCGGCGCTTGGCCTTGGCCCGCCATCAGGCAATTGCCGAACAGCAACTCGTTCACTGTGTCGGGCGAAATGCCTGCGCGCTCAATCGCTGCTTTGATGGCTACACCGCCCAAGTCATGGGCGGCCAGTGTTGCAAAGTCGCCTTGGAACGCCCCCATGGGGGTGCGTGCGGCGCTGACTATGACTATGGGGTCTGACATTTTTAAGCTCCTAGACAGTTAATACCAATACGGGGATTTTTTGAACGCAGAGGGCGCGAAGGTTTCGCAAAGGACGCAAAAGAAGACAAAGGGGGTCAAAAATACAAAAATATTTTGAAGATGATTGCAAATTAAAGTTCTAAATTTATGCCTTCTATCTTCATTTTGTATTCTTTTGGTATTTTCTTTTTTTGCGCTCTTTGCGAAACCTTCGCGCCCTCTGCGTTCAAAAAATCCCCTCTCATCTTAAAACCTACGACCGAACAAACCGTTTCTCCTTCTCATAAGGAAACACATCATGCACATGCCCTTCTGCAATGCGCTCTTTGTGGCTTTGCCAAAAAGCAGCGTCAAGTAAGTCGGCGTGGTGCTTCATAAACACCTCGCGCACTGCGGTATTGCCCAATAAAAATGGGCCAAAGGTCTCAGGAAACACATCCTTGGGCCCTACGTGGTACCACACCTCGCCGCTCATTTCTTCTTCTTCGTTGCGCGGCTCGGGTACTTTGCGGAATTTGCAGTCAGTGATGTATTCGATTTCATCGTAGTCGTAGAACACTACTTTGCCATGGCGCGTCACGCCAAAATTTTTCCACAGCATATCGCCAGGGAAAATATTGGCGCGCACCAAATCTTTGATAGCGTTGCCGTACTCGACCACAGCGCGCTCCATTTGCTGCCTGGGTTTGTCGTTGTCCAAGCCCTGGTCAAAGGCTTCTTGCAAATAGATGTTCAGTGGAATCATGCGCCGTTCGATATACAGATGCTTGATGATGACCTCTATCTGTCCATCGCCATCGCGGTCGCTGATCTCTAGCTGGCTAGGGGCAAATTTTTGAATCTCTGCAATCAGCTCGTCGTCAAAGCGCGCACGCGGAAAAGCCACTTCGCTGTATTCCAGGGTATCGGCCATGCGGCCTACACGGTCATGCTGCTTAACCAGTTGGTATTTGCCTTTGATCTGCTCACGCGAGGTGTCTTTAGGTGGCGGGTAAAAATCTTTAATCACCTTGAATACATACGGAAAGCTGGGCAAGTCAAATACCAGCATCACCATACCCTTGATACCTGGGGCGATGCGAAAGTTGTCACTGCTGTGGCGCAGATGGTATAAAAAGTCACGGTAAAACAGCGTTTTGCCTTGCTTGGCCAAGCCCAGTGCGTTGTAAATTTCAGCGCGTGGCTTGCGCGGCATCATGCTGCGCAAAAACTGCACATAGGCCGACGGCACCTCCATGTCCACCATAAAGTAAGCCCGCGCAAAGCTAAAAATAATGTGCAAGTCATCTTCGCCAAACAGCGCGGCATCGATGAACAGTTGCCCCTGTTTGTTGTGCAAAATGGGCAGTGCAAACGGAATTTCCCGGTAGCCGTTGATAATTTTGCCAATCGCATAAGCCCCTTTGTTGCGAAAGAACAGGCCAGAAAGCACTTGGATTTGAAAGTTGGCCAGCAACTTCACATCTTTGAAATTTGCCTCGATGGCAGCGAGTACATAGCCCGCATCACGCTCAAGATTTTCAAACGGTTTTTGCAGACCAAAATTTTCAATCGCCCGCACAATAGTGCCAAACATACTGTCGCGCGTGGGGTAGTAGGCGCGGTAGGTGGGCGTGGCGGCAGGCTCGTCGTTTTCTATGTACTCGGTGCTGACGGCGGGCCGCACAAAAATAAAGCTGTTGTGAAAATGCGTGCGGTGCAGTATTTTGGTAGTGACTGAGTTAAAAAACGTCTCGGCCAACTCTGGCTGGTGGTGGTCTACCAGCAGGCCAATATAGTGCAGCTTGATTTGCTGCCACACATCCATGGGCTGTGCGCCCGCTTTAAACTCTTTCTCCAGCCGCATTACGCATTCTTTCACGCGCAAAGCATAAAACTCAATCCGCTCGCGCTGCGCCCGCTGCTGCCCATGCCAGTCTGCGGTTTCAAAACGGTGTTTGGCACGCGCAGACTCGGTGCGAAACAGCCGGTAGTGGCGGTTAAAGCCGTCCATCATCGCTTTGGCAATGTCGTAGGCTAGTGTGGAGTCAAGGCGCTGAGGGAACATATTCACTACAAAATTAATAGCTGCTTAAGCAGTATTTCCTTGGGTCAAAGCGCGGTTTTTATGGAAAACCTCGGTAATTGCATGGCTATACAGCGCATCCACTTGCTCCAACGCATCCAGGCCCACCTGCAAATCTACCAACAGCCCGTTGTGCACCCCATAGATCCAGCCATGCACCATAACTTTGTGGCCCCTGTGCCACGCGTCTTTCACCACCGTGCTGTGGCACACGTTAACCACTTGCTCAATCACATTGAGCTCACACAGCATGTCCAGCCGGTACTGTTTGGGTGCTGACTCCAGCGCAGCCTTGTGTTTATCGCGCACGTCTTGAATGTGGCGAATCCAGTTGTCGGCCAGGCCAATGCGCACGTTGTCCAGCGCTGCCTGCACGCCGCCGCAGCCATAATGGCCGCAGACAATCACGTGCTCGACTTTGAGCATATCGACGGCGTACTGCACCGTACTTAGGGCGTTCAAATCGGTGTGCACCATCACGTTGGCAATGTTGCGGTGCACGAACACCTCGCCCGGCTCCAGCCCAGTGATTTGGTTGGCAGGCACGCGCGAGTCGCTGCAGCCAATCCACATGTAGCGTGGATTTTGCTGTTGAGATAGACCTGTGAAAAAACCAGGGCGCTCGCGCACCATTTGCGCGGCCCAGTCGCGGTTATGGGAGAGTAAATTTCTAAGAGGCATCGCTTATTCTAATCATTCGAGGTAAGGGTAATGCGCATCGCTGTGGGCTGGTGCATTGGCCTGTTCCGCAAAGTTTCAGGATGTCTCTGCAAACAATTCACGGCCGATTAGCATGCGCCGGATTTCGCTGGTACCCGCGCCAATCTCGTACAGTTTGGCATCACGCCACAAGCGACCCAGGGGGTATTCGTTGATGTAACCATTGCCGCCAAAAATCTGAATGCCCTCGCCTGCCATCCAGGTGGCTTTTTCGGCGCACCAAAGAATAACGCTGGCGCAGTCTTTGCGCACTTGGCGTACATGGTCTGTGCCCAGCATGTCGAGGTTTTTGCCTACGGTGTAGCAAAACGCACGGCCTGCTTGCAGCACGGTGTACATGTCGGCCACCTTGCCTTGAATCAACTGAAACTCGCCAATGCTTTGGCCAAACTGCTTGCGGTCGTGCGTATAGGGGATCACGTTGTCCATCACCGATTGCATGATGCCGATGGGCCCTGCGGCCAGCACAGCGCGTTCGTAGTCTAGGCCGCTCATCAGCACCTTTGCGCCGCCGTTTAAGCCACCCAAAATGTTGTGGGCTGGCACTTCCACATTGTTAAACACCATCTCACCGGTGTGGCTACCGCGCATGCCCAGCTTGTCTAGCTTTTGCGCAGTACTAAAGCCCTTCATGCCTTTTTCTACGATGAAGGCAGTGACTCCGCGTGCGCCCAGCTCGGGTTCGGTCTTGGCATACACCACCATCGTGTCAGCGTCGGGGCCATTGGTGATCCACATTTTGGTGCCGCTCAGCAGGTAGTAGCCGCCTTTATCCTCAGCCTTTAGTTTCATGCTGATGACATCGCTGCCCGCGCCCGGCTCGCTCATGGCCAGCGCTCCTACGTGTTCGCCGCTGATAAGCTTGGGCAAATATTTTTTGCGCTGATCTTCAGAGCCGTTGCGTTTTAGCTGGTTCACACACAAGTTACTGTGCGCACCATACGACAGGCCCACGCTGGCCGATGCACGCGAGATTTCTTCCATCGCAATCATGTGGGCCAAATAGCCCATGCCTGCACCGCCGTATTCTTCGCCCACGGTAATGCCCAGCACGCCCAGGTCGCCCATCTTGCGCCACAAGTCCATCGGAAACTGGTCGTTGTGGTCGATCTCTTGGGCACGCGGTGCGATTTCGGCCTGCGCAAAGTCACGCACCGCGTCGCGCAGTGCATCAATGTCTTCGCCTAATTGAAAATTTAAACCGGGTAGGTTGTTCATGTTTATCTCCTTTGTGGGGCATTATTTACAATTTACATCAGTAGGTTTTAGCCACAGCAATCATGGTGGCTTGCATCAGGCCACACAGTTTGCGTTTGCCGTCTTGAATGTCATAAATTTCAGCGTTGGTAATGGTCAGTGTGCGGCCTGCTTTTTGCACTTTGCCTATGCACACCACTTCGTCGCCAACAGCCGCTGATACAAAATTAATTTTGTATTCCACCGTGGTTACTTCCATACCTTCGGGGCACACCGTTAGCGCAGCGTAGCCACAGCTGATGTCGGCCAAGGTGCCCAGCGCACCGCCGTGAAAACTGCCTTGCTGCTGGGTGACTTTGTCGCTTTTAGGCAGTGCAAACTCTACCTCGCCGACGGCTACGCGCACCAGGCGCGCGCCTAGGTTTTGCATCATGCCTTGGCGCTTGAAACTGTCATTAACTCTGTCAAATAAGGCAGTGCTCATTTCGCAGCCTTTTTGTCGCTTTTGTTTTCGCTCTTGGCTTCACTTTTGGCCAGCAGTGCCTTGGCTTCTTTCTCATGCACTTTGACTTCGTCCAAGTTAGCCACCAGCTCGGCCATCTGGCCCTCAAGTTCTGCGCGGTGCTCGCTCAAAATTACCAAAAACTTCTTTAACTGCGGCACGGTGTCGCGCGGGCTGTCGTACATGTCGATGATGTCTTTGGCCTCGGTGAGCGACAGCCCCAACCGCTTGGCACGCAGGGTGAGCTTGAGCCGTGTGCGGTCGCGCGCGGTGTACACGCGGTTGCGGCCCGCGGGGCCGCTGCGTTCAGGCGACAAGAGGCCCATGTCTTCGTAAAAACGCATGGCGCGCGTGGTCAGGTCAAACTCACGCGCCAAATCGCTGATGCTGTAGGTGGTGCCCATCGGTGCTCAATACCTTTCATGCCAAGCTTCACGTAAAACGCAGGTGACAGCGCATGCGCCCAACGTCTTTTACAATCGCTACTTCAAGTTGACGTTTACGTAAACGTCAACTTACCGATTATGTACGAAAACCGCGCAAAGTTTCCATGAACGAACTTGAACACGAGCTGACTTACCCCTTCGGCGACAGCCTGCCAGAGCCTGGGTGTACGCTAGAAGTAGCCCAGGGCATCCGGTGGATCCGCATGGGCCTGCCTTTTGCGCTGAACCACATCAATCTGTGGCTGCTGCGCGATGAGATCGACGGCAAGCCAGGCTGGAGCGTGGTGGACTGCTGTATCGACAAACCTGAGAGCCGCACGCAATGGCAGCACATCTTTGCCACGCAGCTGCAAGGCCTGCCTATTTTGCGCGTTATCTGCACCCATATGCACCCCGACCATATTGGCTTGGCACACTGGTTGTGTGACACCTGGCATGTGCCGCTGTGGATCAGCGCTACCGACTACAACGTAGCGCGCAACCTTAGCGCTGCCGCACCAGCTGGCAGTGGCCAAGCCGCCGCCGACTTTTATGCAGCGCATGGGTTGAACGACACTGAATCTGTGGCCAAAATCAAGGCCCGCACCGGCTATTTCTCTAGCCTGGTCCCTGCCGTTCCGCCCAGCTACCACCGCATCATGGACGGCGACATTATCCGCATCGGCGGCAAAGACTGGCGCTGTATCAGTGGCTACGGCCACGCGCCAGAGCATATCGCGCTGTACTTACCTGCCCCCACGGCTGCGGCAAACCTTGCCACGCACAGCCACCCAGCCCCTGTTTTGATCAGCGGCGACATGGTATTACCCCGTATCTCCACCAATGTCAGCGTGTTTGACTTGGAGCCCGAAGGCGATCCGCTCAGACTCTTTTTGAGTTCTATTGATAAATACCTGCACCTGCCCGCAGATACTTTGGTGCTGCCGTCCCACGGCAAACCCTTCACCGGCATGCACCAACGCATCGCCCAACTTCAAACCCACCACGCTGACCGCTTGGCTGAGGTGATGCAAGCCTGTGCCAATCAACCCACCAGTGGCGCAGATATTGTGCCCGTCATGTTCAAACGTGAACTTGATTTGCACCAAATGACTTTTGCGATAGGCGAAGCTGTAGCGCACCTGCATATGCTGTGGTACCAGGGTAAGTTGGCACGAACGCTGGACGGCCAGCGCGTTTACAGATTCAGCGTTACCTGACAATTTGCACAACTTTTCAGCTTTAAGCCTGCCCCATAATGGGTTTAGATAAGGTAAAATCTATGCATCCGAGGAGCGCTGCAGGCCACACAAGTGGTTAAGGCTCGGAAACGCCGCTTAGATATGGTTTTAGGTGGTTCAAGTTTCTAACTGCGCTCACCCACTGAAAACTGTGCGGTGAGTGCTTCGGTTCAACCCCTAAGCAATCTGCTCAGCACCTTGGTTTCAGTGGCCGTTCACACTTACGGAGCACCAATGAACGCTGTTGTCAAACCCCTGAAAAAACAAGATTACGCCATTGCGGACTTGTCCTTGGCCGCCTTTGGCCGCAAAGAAATGAACATTGCAGAGACCGAAATGCCCGGTTTGATGGCGATTCGTGAAGAATTTTCAAAGTCAAAGCCACTCAAAGGTGCCCGCGTTACCGGCTCGCTGCACATGACGATCCAAACCGCTGTGCTGGTCGAGACCCTCCAAGCCTTGGGCGCAGATGTGCGCTGGGCATCGTGCAACATTTTCTCTACCCAAGACCACGCGGCTGCAGCGCTGGTAGCCGAAGGCACCCCTGTGTTTGCCTACAAAGGCGAGTCGCTGGCTGACTACTGGGACTACACCCACCGCATTTTTGAGTTTGGCGACAAGGGCAGCAAGACCGAAGGCCCGAACATGATTTTGGACGACGGTGGCGACGCGACTTTGCTGATGCACCTGGGCACCAAGGCAGAGAAAGACCTTAAAGTTTTGGCCAAGCCAGGCAGCGAAGAAGAGAAATGCCTGTTTGCCGCCATCAAAGCCAAGCTGCGCATCGATCCCACGTGGTACAGCCGCCGCCTGAAAAACATCATTGGTGTCACTGAAGAAACCACCACCGGCGTACTGCGTTTGAACGAAATGTCGGCCAAGGGCACATTGGCCATGCGCGCGATCAACGTGAACGACTCCGTCACTAAATCTAAGTTCGACAACCTGTACGGCTGCCGCGAGAGCTTGGTTGACGCTATCAAGCGCGCTACCGATGTAATGATTGCAGGCAAAGTGGCCGTGGTTACGGGCTACGGCGACGTAGGCAAGGGCTCTGCCCAAGCACTGCGCGCACTGAGCGCCCAAGTGTGGGTGACCGAAGTTGACCCAATCAACGCGCTGCAAGCCGCGATGGAGGGCTACAAAGTGGTCACCATGGAATACGCTGCTGACAAAGCCGACATTTTCGTGTCTGCTACGGGCAACAAGAGCGTGATTACCCATGCCCACATGGCCGCCATGAAAGACCAAGCTATCGTGTGCAACATTGGCCATTTTGACAACGAAATCGATGTCGAGTCGCTGGAAAAATACAAGTGGGAAGAGATCAAGCCGCAAGTCGATCACATCATATTCCCTGCCAAAGGCAAAAAGCCGGGCAAGCGCATCATTTTGTTGGCCAAAGGCCGCTTAGTGAACTTGGGCTGTGGCACTGGCCACCCTAGCTTTGTGATGAGCTCTAGCTTTGCTAACCAAACGATTGCACAGATTGAGCTGTTTACCAAACAAAAAGAATACAAAGTGGGCCAGGTGTATGTGCTGCCCAAGCATTTGGACGAGAAAGTTGCCCGCTTGCACCTGAAGAAAGTGGGCGCGGTACTGACCGAGTTGACCAAAGAGCAAGCTGCCTACATTGGTGTGAGCGTGGACGGCCCGTACAAGGCTGACACCTACCGCTACTAAGCCGTACCCGCCATGCGCGCCGACCAACTTCTCGTGTTGCGCGGTCTCGCTGCATCGCGCAGCCAAGCGGCACGTTTGATCGATGCAGGTGCGCGCTGGATGCACCGTGGGCAGTGGAAACCTTTGCGCAAAAGCGACGATTTGCTAGAGGATGCGCTGGTAGAACTGACCAACCCTGCCGAGGCGCAATACGTCTCGCGCGGCGGTGTCAAATTGGCGGGTGCTTTGCTGGCCAGTGGTTTGCAGGTGCAAGGCAAAGTCTGTCTGGACCTAGGCCAGTCTACCGGTGGCTTTACCGACTGCCTGCTGCAGCACGGCGCAACGGGTGTGGTGGGTGTGGATGTAGGCCACGGCCAATTGCACCCCAGCCTGCGCGGACATGCGCATGTTGTGTGCGTAGAAAAAACCAATGCCCGCACGGTAATTGCTACTGATTTAGTAGCTGCATGTGCAGTATTTACTTGGGCCATAGGCCTATTTGATAGAAAAATACATGCTACAGAGATCGGCGCACAGCTTATCGTAGGGGATGTGTCATTTATCTCGCAGACCTTGCTGATCGATACCCTGGTTGACTTGGTGCAACCCGGCGGCGATATTCTCATGCTGGTCAAGCCGCAGTTTGAACTGCAACCTGAGCAGATCGGCAAGGGCGGTATCGTGAAAGACCCGGCGCACTACGCCGTGGTAGAGCAACGCATTCGCAGCGCCTATGCCGAGGGCGGTTTGCAGGTGCACAATTATTTTGAAAGCCCGATTGCGGGCGGCGATGGAAATCGGGAATTTTTTGTTCACGCTACCAAACCCACCGTCTGAAAGACACGCTATGAACATGACCCCGCTGCCAGTGAGCTTTGAATTTTTCCCGCCCAAAACACCTGAAGGTGCAGAGAAACTGGTTGCTGTGCGGCACAAGCTGTATGCCCTGAAGCCGCAGTTTTTCAGCGTTACCTATGGCGCTGGCGGCTCTACCCAAGACGGTACGTTGCAAACAGTGCAGTCGATTATCCAAGACGGGTTTGATGCTGCGCCGCATTTTTCGTGCATTGGCGCTACCAAAGACAGCGTGCGCACCCAGCTGGCTTTGTTCAGGCAAGCGGGCATTCGCCGCGTGGTGGCTTTGCGTGGCGACTTGCCCAGCGGTTATGGGGCGTTTGGCGCGTTTAAATACGCCAGCGAACTGGTGGAGTTTGTGCGCAGCGAAACGGGCAATGACTTTCATATTGAAGTCGGCTGCTACCCCGAAACGCACCCGCAGGCCAAGTCACCCCAGTCCGACTTGGCGGCGTACTTGGTGAAAGTGAAAGCCGGTGCCAGCTCCGCCATTACCCAGTACTTTTTTAACAGCGATGCCTACTTTCGCTTTTGCGACGATGCCCACCAACTGGGCGCAACAATTCCAGTGGTGCCTGGCATCATGCCGATCCTTAGTTCGTCCCAGCTTATGCGCTTTAGCGATGCCTGTGGCGCTGAGATTCCGCGCTGGATACGCCTACGCCTGCAGGAGTTTGGTGACGACACCGCGTCCATCAAAGCATTTGGTTTGGATGTTGTGACGGACCTGTGCGACCAGCTGCGCAACGGCGGGGTGCCGGGCTTGCATTTCTACACCATGAACCAGGCCGGTGCCAGCGTAGAAATTTGCAAACGGCTGAACTTGGCCTAAGGGCATGCGCAAACCCCTGTTTGGCGGCCCAACGCTGAGCGTACGCTGGCTGGGTTTCGGCTGCGTGGTGTGGTGCGTGGTGGCCATGACCGGGTGCGCCAGTGTGGCACCTGCACCCGTTGCACCCGCCCAGGTACAACTTCAAACGGCACCACTGCCTGCTGCAGCGGGCAGCCTTCCATCCACCCGCTCTGCTGTGCACGCACCCGCGCCCCTAGGCGAGGTAAAACCGTTGGCTGAACCAGCCTTGGCGACGGGCCAGAATGCTTCCGCCACTGTGTTGGGTGAAGAGCTGCCCAAAGTGCGCAATACCTCCACCACCGGCACGGAGGTGGGCATCGCCTCTTGGTACGGCCCCGGTTTTCACGGCCGGCGCACCGCCAGCGGCGAACGTTTCAACACCCAGGCTATGACTGCCGCCCACAAAACCCTGCCATTTGGCACCCGCGTGCGTGTTACATCTGCAGCTACGGGCAAAGAAGTGGTGGTGCGTATTAACGACAGAGGCCCGTTCATTGCGGGGCGCATTATTGACCTTAGCCGCGCTGCTGCGCTGGCACTGGGGTTTGTGGGCATCAAGCAGGTTGAATTACAAGTGCTACCTTAAAGGCTGTGATATGCTTGTTTTTGTAAATAATTTAAAACACCACCGAAAGATGTAACAGCATGGAACTGACCCAAATGGTTCGCAGTGTATTTTTGTTTGCGTTAGTTGTTGTTTGCAGCCAAAGCTTTGCCCAAACACGCTATGCCTGCCGCTTGGCCGATGGCCGTACTGTTGCCTCCGACCGCCCCTGTGCCAGCGGCCAAAACTTGACTTACTACGGCCCGCTAACCGACAAGCCCAATTACAGCAGTAGCAGTTACAGCAGTAGGCAGTCGGGTGCACCTGAATACCTTAAATACATGAGCCCCACCTGTAGCTCGATGCACGATGCCATTCGCACCAACAACGCGCGCGGCGTGAAGGCCGAAGCCGCTGAAGAAGCCCGCAGGAACTACAGCATTGAGTGTGCCGCCAATGAAAACGAAGCCAGCCGCAGACTGTCAAAAGAGCGTGGAGAAAAAATACAAGCTGGTCAAGAGGCCAAACTCGCTGAAGAATCAAACCAGCGCGATGCTGCGGTCAAAGCCCAGCAGTGTGGCGAGTCCAAGCGCATTTTGGTTGCCAAGCGTGCGCGCACCGACCTGACCGAAGGTGAAAAAGGTGACCTTAAACGTTTTGAAGATACCTACAAAGCCCGCTGCGCGGGATAACAGCCTAAATCTTATGTACCGTCTACTTTGCACTTTACTTGCCGTGGGGCTGCTCACACCACTAGGCGCTGCAGCGCAAGAAGGCGGGCCTTACGGTGACCACCGTGTTCGCCGCACGGACCACCTCAACTACCTCAGTAGCAGTTGCCGCAGCTTGTATGACTTGGCTGTTCAGCGACCCAACAGCGCAACAACACCTTATGCCTTGCAACGCATGCGCGATGCGCAAGAGGCCTTTCAAGAAAAATGCCAAGAGGAGCTTTTTGAGGCCCACGAGCGGGTGCAAAAAGACCAATACGACAAACGCAACCAGCGCACCGAGACCGAAAAAACCCTGCGTGAAGCAGAGGCACAACGTGCGCGAGACCAAAGTACCCTGCGCGCACAGTGCATCGAGTCGCGCCGGATTATTGCCAAAAAATACGAACGCACCGACCTGAGCGCGGGCGAAAAGCAAGACTTGGCGCGGTTCGAAGAGAATGTGCGCGCTCGCTGCCCCTCAAGCGCCGCAGCCAGCGCTGCAGCCAACGCCAGCGCGGCTAAATGATGCGCCAGCAGATGTGGCAGCGTCAGCGCTGTAGGATTGCAACGCTCATTGCCTTGTACGCCAGTGTGCTCATGCTGGTGGCCCACACAGAGGCCCAAGCTGCCGAAAAATATGGCAAAACATTGGCTGCGGTAATCGACCTGCCGCAAGAAACCATTGCTGCTTACGCCAGCTTCAAACCCTCCCCGGTTAATGCCAACACCTCGGCTATTGAAAACAAATTGACCGGCAACTCAGTGGGCTGGCGCGGTGATGCCATACCCACACCCTCGCCAGGCAACCCCTACCTGATGGTGCTCAAGATAGGCGGCGAGGTGATAGCCGATGGCCCGGTGCAAAGCCAATGGCTCTTTGGCTGGAACCGCCCCACACCCAATGGTGACGAGAGGTCTGCCGTAGCAGGATTTCCGGCTGTAGAGGCGCAGGGCAAAGCAGGCCAGTACTTGCGTTTGGTGGCGGTTTCTAGCCCCACAAGTTTTAAAGAAGACCTGCAGACGATTCCGTCGGTGGGGTTTTTGGGTGCGACCAATGTCAAAATTACCTCGGTGCAGGTGGAGTTGTGGACAGGCTTGCCGGGCAACAATTTTAAAGATATTTTTCGGGTGTTGGCTTGGCTGATTTTTTCGGGCTTGATCGTACTTTCGGGTTGGTGGTTTTTCCGCCGGCCACGCTAAACAAGCCTTTGTCGCCGCCCTATAGCCCCAACCCAAGGGGCAACCCGCGCTGTGTCTGCAAAGTGGCACAATCTCAACACACTACTTTAAGGAGCACTTTATGAAGATCGAAACCATTGCCGTGCACGGCGGCTACACGCCCGACCCCACTACCAAAGCCGTAGCGGTGCCCATTTACCAAACCGTAGCCTACGCGTTTGACAACACCCAGCATGGCGCAGACCTGTTTGACCTGAAAGTAGCCGGCAACATTTACAGCCGCATCATGAACCCTACCAACGGCGTGCTAGAGGCTCGCGTGGCAGCACTAGAGGGCGGCATTGGCGCGCTGGCGGTGGCTTCAGGCATGGCGGCTATTTCGTATGCCATTCAAACCATCACCGAGGCGGGTGACAATATTATTTCGGCGTCTACTTTGTACGGCGGCACCTACAACCTGTTTGCCCACACCTTTCCGCAAATGGGTATTGAGGTGCGCTTTGCCGACTACCGCGACCCGGCATCGTTTGGCAAACTGATCGACGCACGCACCAAAGCCATTTACTGCGAGTCTATTGGCAACCCGCTGGGCAATATTACCGACATTGCCGCACTGGCCAAAGTAGCGCATGACCATGGCGTGCCGTTGATTGTGGACAACACCGTGCCCAGCCCCTACCTGTGCCGCCCGTTTGAGCATGGCGCAGACATTGTGGTGCACTCACTCACCAAATACCTAGGCGGCCATGGCACCACCATTGGCGGTGCAGTAGTGGACTCAGGCAAGTTCCCGTGGGCCGAGCACAAAGCCCGCTTTAAGCGCTTGAACGAGCCTGATGTGAGCTACCACGGCGTGGTCTACACCGAGGCCCTAGGCCCAGCCGCCTTCATTGGCCGCTGCCGCGTGGTGCCACTGCGCAACATGGGCGCCGCTTTAAGCCCGATGAATGCGTTCCAGATTCTGCAAGGTATTGAGACATTGGCCTTGCGCATGGACCGTATTTGCGAGAACGCCGTCAAAGTGGCCACGCACCTGCAAAAGCACGCCAAAGTAGCCTCGGTCAACTATGCAGGTTTGCCTGACCACCCTGACCACGCCTTGGTGAAAACGACCATGGGTGGCCGCGCATCGGGCATTATCAGCTTCACGCTGAAAGGCGCTGAAGGCCGCGAGGCGGGTGCGCGTTTCCAAGACGCGCTCAAGTTGTTCACGCGCTTGGTTAACATTGGTGATGCCAAGTCGTTGGCCTGTCACCCTGCATCCACCACGCACCGCCAGCTCAACCCAGCCGAACTGGCCAAAGCGGGTGTGAGCGAAGGCATGGTGCGTTTGTCTGTGGGTATCGAGCACATAGACGACTTGATCGAAGATTTAGAGCAAGCGCTAGCTGCGGTGTAGCAAGCCAAGACCGTGGCGCTTACGGTCTTGGCCCGAGCGGTCTCGCTGGCTGTACCAACCTGCTAGCACGGGTGCCGCATGGTATTCATGTGAATGCCATGCAATAGTCTAAGGCTTGTTGTTTGCGACACTGCCCATGAAGTTAGACAGTACGCCCAGTAGCTCTGGGTCTGCGCCTTTCATAGCGTCCGCCACCAGCGCAGACCCTGCGCGGTCTAGCCTGGTACGTAAACTACCGTCGATGTTACCGATCTTAGCGCCGGTGTCTTTTAACGCTTTCATGGAGTCAGCCGCGTTGCGCTCGCTCATGGCCCAGCCGCGTTCTTCTGCGGCTGCGGCTGCGCGGATGACTGCATCGCGCTGGGCGCTGGGCAGCTCTTCAAGTTTTTTGCGGTTGATCAGCACAATATTGCGGGGCTGCCAGGCATTGGCCGGGTAAAACCAGGGCAGTTTTTCCCAGATCTTGGTGTCTATGCCTTGCGCTGCAGATGTGAACACCGCCGTGATTTTGCCGGCTTGTACTGCAGCCGCCAAATCGGGTGTTTCTACCAGCACCGTTTCTGCGCCCAAAATCTCACCCAAGCGTTTGACTGAGGGCGAGTTTTCTCTTAGCTTTGCGCCCTTTAAGTCGGCGACCGATCGAATTTCTTTGTCTGAAAAAAGCCCCTGCGGTGGCCACGCCACTGAGTACAGCAGAACGATGTTGAGATCGACAGCTTTCTTCTCTGCCAGCGGACGCGACAGGTTCCATAGCTTGCGCGAGTTAGTGTAGCTGGTGCTTAGCAGCGGCACCGCGTCCAGTGCGAATACTGGGTGCACTTGGCCCATGCTGGGGCCAAACACCTCACCCAGCGCTACTTTGCCTTCCATCACGGCTTTGCGAATCTCTGGTGCTTTAACCAAAGCACCAGCTGGATGCACAGTGATTTTGACTTGCCCATTGGTGCGCTCGCTCACATCACTGGCAAACGCACGCAAATTTTTGACGTGAAAACTGGTTTCTGGATAGCCGGTTGCCAAATCCCATGCTACCTGGGCCGAGGCCACTTGGCATAGGGTCGCAACCCCAAGGGCCGCTGTAGCATAAGCAATGCGTTCCAGCATCAACTTAAAATGGAACATGTGCACCTCACTTTTTAATACTTTTTTACACTGAATCCAGTGTACCAGCAAAGCACAAAAAGTGAAATAAAGAAATACACCAGCCTAGCTGCGTGAATGCAGCGGCTTGCGAAAATCAATTTTGCAGGCGGGTAAACCGTTGCATCCAGGGCACTCACTTAACTACGCGCCATACTGCTGTGCAAAATTAGGCGTTCTGAGCTGAATTTGGCGGTGCTGGTAGCGCTGTTTAGCGCTCGTCATAACTAACGACGACGTGCGCTGAGGCACACTGGGCTTGACAGGTTAGTACAAAGCCTTTGTCAATCTCCCACTGCTCCAGCGTAAAGTTTTTCAGCATGGTGACTTTGCCTTCCAGCACTTTAGCGCGGCAGGTGCAGCACACGCCGCCTTTGCAGGCGTAGGGCAGGTCCAGGCCACCTTCTAGTGCTGTGTCTAGCACATTGTCTTGCGCGTCCATGCCGAAAGTACTGGTTTTGCCGTCCAGCACCACATCCAGACTAAAGGTTTTGCTTGCGGTGCTGGTGCTGGTGCTGGTGCTGGTGCTGGTGCTGGTGGCGCTGGTATTAGGGGCTGCGGGGGCTTTGCTGCCAGTGGGTGCACCTGACGCAAAACGTTCTGCGTGTACGCGCGCAGGGTCAATGCCCGCACCCGCCAGTGCGCGCTGGGCCGCCTCAATCATGGCCTCGGGCCCGCAGACAAACACCTCTGCAATCTGGCCCACGGGCACGGTTTGGGCCAGCAAGGCGCTAACCCGCGCCTCGTCCAAGCGGCCGTGGAACAAGGCCACCTCTTGCGGCTGGCGCGATAGCACATGGGTGAGCGTTACACGCTCCTTGTACCGGTCTTTCAGGTCTTGCAGCGCTTCGCTGAACATGATGCTGCTGCTGCGTTGGTTGCCATACACCAAGCTAAAGTGCGCGTTGGGCTCTGTGGCCAGTGTGTGCGCCATGATCGACAAAATAGGTGTAATGCCCGAGCCTGCCGCTATGCCTAAACGGTGCATGCTGTGCGCGTTGGTCAGTGCGGTCTTGGGTGTAAAGCGCCCATCGGGCGGCATTACGTCAAGCTCGTCACCCACCTGCAGGGCGGTGGTAGCCCAGGTGCTGAAAATACCCCCTTCTACCCGCTTAATACCCACGCTAATTTCTTGCGCGCTGGCAAGTTGTGCGGGCGTGCTGCACAGCGAATAGCTGCGCCGCACCGCCTGGCCGTTCACCATGGCACGCAGCGTTACAAACTGGCCCGGTATAAAGGCAAAAGTATCGCGCAGATCAGGCGGAATGGCCAAGGTAATGGCGGCGGACTCGCCAGTCAAAGGGGTAATGCGTTTGACATACAGGGCGTGAAAATGCGGTGTGCTCATGGACAGAAAGGCAGGTTCAAGTTGGGGTTCATGTTCATGTTCAGTAGGGCTTAAAGTAATCAAATGGCTCTAGACAGTCTAGGCATTTGTACAGTGCTTTGCAGGCGGTAGAGGCGAAGTGGGAGGTCTCGGTGGTGTTGCTGCTGTTGCACCGAGGGCAGGGCACATTTTTAATGCTATTTATGCCGCTCGCCCAAGAAAATGCTGAATAGTTAGCTATTAAATTAGGAGTTTCAATGTGGGCCGCTGTGGCACTGCATTGCGGCGGGGCAATGCCGTAATTGCGCAGTTTGGTTTTAGCGGCTTCGCTCATCCAGTCGGTAGTCCAAGCGGGTGCCAGCTGGGTAACCACACGTGCTGTGATGTGGGCACCAGCCAGTGCGGCTGCTACATCGTCTTCAATCTGCCCCATTGCGGGGCAGCCACTGTAGGTGGGCGTAATGACCACTTCGACCGTGCCATCGGCAGCCCAACGCACGTCGCGCAAAATGCCCAGTTCGCGGATGCTTACCACCGGTATTTCAGGGTCGGGCACTTGCTCTAGCAGCTGCCATATGCTTTCCAGTGGCGCAGGCGCAGCGGTACTTTGCAGTGCCATTACCAGGTAGCCTCGGGGTGCGCACGGGCCAGGCTTTGCATCTCTGCCAGCAGGTAGCTTAGGTGCTCAGAGTGCAGACCCTCTTTGCCGCGTGAGACGTGGCCCGCTTGGCTGGGCATCTGCAGGGTAGCTTGCGCCACCACGGTGCTTACCATGGTGTGCCATGTGCTATGCAGCGCGGCCATGTCGATGACATCCTTTTCTAGCGGGCTGGGTGCAAACCATTCTTGCGTAAAAGGCAGCACATGGTCAAGCGCAGCCTGCATGCGGGTATGCGACTCGGCTGTGCCATCGCCCAGGCGCAGCATCCAGTCGGTAGCATGGCGCAGGTGGTAGCGCACTTCTTTAACGCTCTTGGCGGCTATGGCGGCCAGCTGGGTGTCGCTTGAGTTTTGCAATTGTGCCCACACCAAGTTCATCAGCGCGGCGTAGACAAAGTTACGCGCAATCGTCACCGCGTAGTCCATTTCAGTTTGCACTGACGGGGCAAACGCGGTGCGGTGCGGTAGTTCTAGCAGGGTGTAGTTAAGAAACTGCTCCGGGTTGCGAAAGTAGGCCAGTTTGTCTTCGGTGGTGTTGCCAATCAAGTTGGCAGCGTGCTGGTAAAGCATGCGCGCTTGGCCAATATGGTCTAGGCCTATATTCGCCATGGCAATGTCTTCTTCCAGCACAGGGCCGTGGCTACACCACTGGGCAACGCGCTGGCCGTGCACCAGTGCGTTGTCGGCCAAATGCAAGATGTAGTTCGTCTGCATCACATATGCCCCACCGCATCGGGAATCTCATAAAACGTGGGGTGGCGGTAAATTTTGTCAGCTGCAGGGTCAAACAGCTCGCCTTTGTCCTCGGGCTGGCTGGCGGTAATGTCTTTGCTGGCCACCACCCAAATGCTCACCCCCTCCATGCGCCGCGTGTACACGTCCCGCGCCATGTTCAGCGCCTGCTGCGCATCAGCGGCATGCAAACTGCCGCAGTGCTTGTGCTCCAGCCCTTGCTTGCTGCGCAGGAAGACTTCAAAGAGAGGGAGTTCTTGTTGTGTCATGGGGATGTATGGATCAGAGGCGGGTGAAGTCAGGACGCAGAGGACGCAAAGGTTACGCAAAGGACGCAAAAGGAATACCAAAAAATCAAAATAAATGAAACCAACTTTATTTTCAAAAATTTCTAGTTCGGTATTTTTTGTTTGTCTTCTTTCGCGTCCTTTGCGTAACTTTTGCGTCCTCTGCGTCCGGAAATCCGGTATTCAAAGCTTCGGCATGTCAAGCCGCCGCCCGTAGCGAAGAAGCCTTTTGCTTGGCCGCATAAGACAATGCCGCCTCACGCACCCAAGCGCCATTCTCATGCGCCTTCACGCGCGTAGCCAAGCGTTCTGCATTGCAAGGGCCGTTGCCGTTCACTGTGGCCCAAAATTCGTCCCAGTCAATCGCTCCATAGTTGTGGCAGCCTTTGGCTTCGTTCCATTTCAAGTGCGGGTCGGGCAAAGTCACGCCCAGTACCTTGGCTTGGGGCACGGTGGCATCTACAAAGCGCTGGCGCAGTTCGTCGTTGCTGATGCGCTTGATGCCCCAGCGCATGCTTTGGCCGGTGTTGGGGCTGTCGCTGTCGGGCGGGCCAAACATGGCCAGTACGGGCCACCACCAACGGTTCACCGCGTCTTGCACCATAGCCTGCTGCTCGGGTGTGCCGCGCATCATCGTCAGCAGGCTCTCGTAGCCTTGGCGTTGGTGGAAACTTTCTTCTTTGCAAATACGGACCATGGCCCGCGCATACGGCCCGTAGCTGCAGCGGCACAGCGGCACCTGGTTCATGATGGCTGCGCCGTCTACCAGCCAGCCCACCACGCCGGTGTCGGCCCAGGTCAGCGTGGGGTAGTTAAAAATGCTGCTGTACTTGGCCTTGCCGGTGTGCAATGCGTCCAGCATTTGGTCGCGCGACGTGCCCAGGGTTTCGGCTGACGCGTACAAATACAGGCCGTGCCCGGCCTCGTCTTGCACTTTGGCCAGCAAAATGGCTTTGCGCTTGAGCGAAGGCGCGCGCGATATCCAGTTGCCCTCGGGTTGCATGCCAATAATTTCGCTGTGCGCGTGCTGGCTGATTTGGCGCACCAGTGTTTTGCGGTAGGCCTCGGGCATCCAGTCTTGGGCTTCAATTTTGCCGTCAACATCAATTTGTGCGTCAAAGCGAATTTGGCTTCGCTGCTGCGCAGCACTGGCGGGCGCAGGCACCGCGGTGAGTGTGGTTTTAAGCGCTGGGGTGGGCTGGGAGCCGCTGTCTGGAATATCTAAGGCTTGGGTGTACACGCTTAATCTCCAATACCCGCTGGAAGAGCTGGTTTTGAAGAATTATAGCAATTAACCAACCAATCGGTCGGTTAATTAAATTCCCTTGAAAATTACGTGGCGGTAGGCCAGTTTTTTATGAAGCTGGGGCAAAGCTATGGGTGTTAAATACCGACTGCCCTGATGCGTGCTCAGAATGGCCCGAGTCCCCTTCGCCCAGGGGCAGCTCTACATAGCCACTGTGGATGCGCTGGTCACCGCGCACAATTTGGCTGGGGTCTACGGTAATGGTGCCGCTGTAGTACAGCGCGGCCAAGCAGGCTTCCAAGCGTTCAGTCGGCAGGCGGGTTTGCTGCGCTAGCGGGCCAAGGTGCATGGGCTGCTGGCTGAGCATGCTGATCAGGTTCATATGGTCTTGGTGCAGCCAGCTTTGCGGCAACACCGACAGGCGGCGCAGGTAAATAGGCTCGCAGGTGTAGGCATCGGGCAAAGGCGCATTTTTAGTGCGGCTGGCGTACACCCACATCAGGCGCTCCAGCGCCAGTACTTCAAAGTCGTGCGGCATGGCGTGGGCATCTTGGGGCCGGTAGCGCCACGAGGCCAGGGCCAAGTCAATGGCTTTGGCTTCGGGCAGCAAGCCTGCGCGCCAGCCGGTAAAGTCCACTACCGCCACCAGACGGCCTTCAAAATGCAGGTGGTAGGTGCCTTTGTGCAAATTACTCTGGCGGCTGGCCACTTGTTCGCCCAGCGCAAAATGGGTCAGCAGGCGGGGCAAGGTGGCGGCAAAGTCGTTCAGGCGGCTGGCGCACTGGTAGCCGTTGCCCAACTCAATGCTCAGCACTGCATCAATAGCTTCGGGCAGGGGCTCGGTAAAGGCCACGGGGCGGCTGGTTTGCTGGGGGTAGATGGTCAGCGGGGAATGGGGCGCGTCGGGGTTGGCAATCAAGAGGCCCCGATTGCTGGTGGTGCTAACGCTGGGGCTGTTAATCAGCCACAGGTCGGCATCTTCAAAAGGCGAGACTTCCCAACGGCTTTGTGAGGCGGCTGCCGACATCACATGCGCTGTGGCTGCTAATGCATCTTTGCGGCTAAAGCCCAGCAGGCCCATTCGTAACAGGGGAAGTTCCATAACGCCTCAACGTAGTTTCTACGCCTCACGATAGAAACGTATTTGCGTATTATTTGGCGTTTGCTCATGTTTGAACATCACCCATTTGGGTGAGGCGGGCACTTAATTTGTAACTAAAGTGCACAGCACAACATGCCCCAACATGGGCCTTGGAGGCGCAGCGCACAGCAAGCCTAGCCGCCTGCTTCCACCACAAAGCCCTTGCCGCGCCCACGGCCCAGTGCCTCTAGCACCTGGGGCAAGGCCGCGTTCAGGCTGGCTTTCAGGGTGTGCGGCGGGTTGATTAAGAACATGCCGCTTTCCCGCAAACCAGGGCGTTTGGCGGGCAGGGGCTTGCCGTCGGGGCTGATTTTGACCACCGGGGCTGTGGTTTTGTCGTCCTCACCCATGCCGATGTTCAGCGTCGCGTGCAACCACGACTTTTTGGCCAGCAAGGCCAAGCTTTTCAGGCGGCGCGGCAAATCGTGCGACTCAGCCCGGGGAATCACCGGGTACCACACGGCATACGTGCCCGTAGGAAAGCGCTTAAGCGCGTCTTGCACCGCTGCGCTCACGCGGCCATAGTCGCTTTTCATCTCGTAGCTGGGGTCTATCAGCACCAAAGCGCGTTTGTTGGGCGGCGGCAACAGCGCTTTGAGCGCCTCAAAGCCGTCTGAGCGCTCCACGCTGATCATGCGGCCCGCGCCCAGTTGGGCCATATTGCCGTCCAGCGCCGTGGCATCGGTGCCGTGCAGCTCAAACAGCTTGAGTTTGTCGCGCGTAGCGGCCACCGTGCCCACCCGCAGTTGGCTGTGCATCACAAAAGGCGAGCCGGGGTAAATTTTGAGGCCCTTGGTATGGGCGTTGGCATTAAAACTGGCAATGCAGTCGATATAGTCTTGCAATGCAGTTGCTATGGTAGTAGTAGCTGCCTGTGCAGCATTTCCTTGGGCCAGAGGCTTATTTTGCTCTAAAAAATCAGCGGTAAAGAGCTTGTGCACACCCTCGGCAGCCTCCGCGCTTTTTTGCGCAAATTCGCCGTCCAGCCTGTACAAGCCTGCACCTGCGTGGGTGTCCACCACCGTGATGCCCGCGTCTTTCAGGGTCAGGTATTTAAGTGTGGCAATCAGCGTGATGTGCTTGAGCACATCGGCATGGTTGCCTGCGTGGAAGGCGTGGCGGTAAGAGAGCATGAGTTGATGGTAACGCCGAAACGGCTTATTTGACCTAAGTGCTTGATTTTGCTTATAATAGAGGGCTTCGCAGCGTTTAGCTATGCCCGCGGCAAGATTGACGAAGCCCAGCTCCTGGTCGCACGCTTATCAGCGTACTGTACTGGGCAGGCCAGGTCAAGAACCTACCTAAGAGGCTCTCATCAGAAGAGCACCGACCGTAGAAAAGGCATGCTACAAACCCTTCTTATTATTGAAAAGAGAAAACTCATGACTACGTACAGCGCTAAACCCGCCGACGTGACGCACGAGTGGTTTGTGATTGACGCCACCGATAAGGTGCTCGG
>JAYWGO010000128.1:0-4837 GCA_043778205.1 Polaromonas sp.
GCCTTGACCAAAATCTTGATGCGCGCTTTGTACATGTTGTCGCGGCGGCCAAAGCGGTTGTAAGCGCGAACGATGGCTTCTAGGTAATTCAGAATCTGATGCCACGGCAGAAATTCGCGGATCGTGCTGGCTACGGTGGGAGTGCGGCCCATGCCGCCACCGACTAGTACCTTGAAGCCGAGCAAGCCCTCTTTTGTCCCGTTCATGCTCTTGACCATGTGCAAGCCCACGTCGTGCCAAGCGGTGGCAGCGCGGTCTTCAAGCGCGCCAGTGATGGCGATTTTGAACTTGCGCGGCAAAAAAGCAAACTCGGGGTGCAGCGTGCTCCACTGGCGCATGATTTCGGCAAACGGGCGTGGGTCAGCCAGCTCATCAGCGGCAATACCGGCACGCTCGTCGCTGGTGATGTTGCGAATGCAGTTGCCGCTGGTCTGGATGCCGTGCATGTTGACCGTGGCGAGCAAATCCATCACATCTGCGCTGTCCACCAGCGGGATCCAGTTGAACTGCACGTTTTGGCGGGTGGTGAAGTGGCCATACCCTGTGGTCAGCTGCACCCCCCGGCCACTGAGTTTGGCTTGGCCGTCTACGGCGGTGGTAAACACCGCGTGCGAAGGCTGGTCGTATTCAGCCGCAATGCGGGCCAGCACGCGCACTTGGGCGCTGGACAGCTCGCCGTAAGGTACTGCCACGCGCAGCATGGGGGCGTAGCGCTGCACATACCAGCCGTTTTGCAGGCGCAGCGGGCGAAACTCGTCGTCGCCCAAGGTGCCCGCCAGGTTGCGCTGTAGCTGGTCGCGGTACTGCGCTGCGCGCTGTTTAACGAACTGGGTGTCAAAGTCGGTGTATTGGTACATGGGGGATTTCAAATGGTGATTAACTTCACGCCAGCGTAGGCCAGCAGCACAGACAGTAGCGAACGAATGGCCCGCTCAGGCACCTTAGAACTCAGCTGGGTGCCCAACCAAATACCCGGCAGCGAACCCATCAGCAGCTTGGCCAGCAGCGGCCAGTCTACCGAGCCAATCGACGCATGGCCCAGGCCTGCCACCAAGGTTAAAGGCACGGCATAGGCCAGGTCGGCCGCCACAATGCGCTGCAGGGGCAGGGCCGGGTACAGCAGCATCAGCACCGTTACGCCAATAGCCCCAGCGCCCACCGATGTGATGGTTACCAGCGTGCCAATCAGTGCGCCAAACAGCACAGGCAGTGCCCAGTGGCGCGCCTTAGTGGCCAGTGCCAACTGCTCTGGGCTGATGTTGCGCGGCGCCGCTTTGCCCTTGATGGCTTTGTACAGTGTTGCCAGCGCTGTCAGCAGCAAGGCAAAGCCCAGGGTGGTTGTCATTACCTTCTGCACTGCTGGGTTGGTGGTGCCCATGCTGTGCAAAAAGTAAATCGTCACCAAAGCCGCTGGAACAGAGCCCGCGCACAGACTGGCCACAATTTTCCAGTCAATGGTTTTGGTGCGGGCCAGGTTGACGGTGCCGCCCAGCTTGGTGAAAGCGGCGAACAGCAGGTCGGTGCCAATAGCCAAATACGGTTTAATGCCGAAGCCAAATATAAGAAGAGGCGTCATCAGCGAGCCGCCGCCCACACCCGTGAGGCCTACTACCAGCCCTACACAAAACCCCGCCACAATGAATGCAATATCTTCCATGGGGGTGACTGTGCCGCAAGCAGGCGCAAAACCAAACTACTTTTTTGTTGGTGGCTTATGCTTATAAGCTTATGCGCTAGTGGGCATGCGGGGTGTGGCGGGGCGCAAGGGGATGCAAGGGGTGCGACGAATTTGGCAGGTTTTGCACCGCTGCAGTGGCCAGGTAAATTTGCATGGGTACTGCGCTGGGTCAACGACCAGCACACAACTTACGTTACAGTCCCGGCCAAGGCCCATTTGTTGGGCCTGTTTTTAAAGGAGTTGCCATGAAAATCATAACTACAGCCCTGTTAGCCTTGCTAGCCCCCCTTGCGCTGTCAGCCCAAGCCCAAACCAAGCCTGCTCTGGCCCCCATCAAAATTGGCGAAATTAACAGCTACTCCACCATCGCCCAGTTCACCACGCCCTACAAACAAGGCTGGCAGTTGGCGGTAGACGAGGTCAATGCCCAAGGCGGCTTGCTAGGCCGCAAAGTAGAGGTGATTGCCCGGGACGACGCTGGCAAGCCTGAAGAGGCCTTGCGCCATGCCGTAGAGCTTACGTCAAAAGAAAAAGTAGACGTACTGGCAGGCGGCTTTTTTAGCAACGTAGGCTTGGCCTTGGCTGACCACGCGGCCAAAAACAAACGGCTGTTTATCGCCAGCGAGCCGCTGACCGATGCCATAGTGTGGGAAAAAGGCAACCGCTACACCTTCCGCCTGCGCCCCAGCACCTACATGCAAGCGGCCATGCTGGTAGAAGAGGCTGCCAAGATGCCGGCCAAGCGCTGGGCTACGATAGCGCCTAACTACGAGTACGGCCAAAGCGCGGTGGCCAGCTTTAAAGAGCTGCTCAAAGCCAAGCGGCCCGACGTGGAGTTTGTGGGCGAGCAATGGCCTGCACAGGGCAAGCTAGAGGCCGGTACCACACTGTCGGCCATCATGGCCAACAAGCCCGATGCTATTTTTAACGTCACCTTCGGGGCTGACCTGGCCCGTCTGGTGCGCGAAGGCAACCAGCGCAACGTGTTTCCTAAAATGACCGTGGTGTCGATGCTCTCTGGCGAGCCTGAGTATTTGGACGTACTGAAAGACGAAACCCCTAAAGGCTGGACGGTTACTGGCTACCCTTGGGACCAAATCGACACGCCAGCCCACGCCAGCTTTGTGGCCAGCTACTACAAGCGCTACCAAGAAAACCCCAAAGTGGGCTCGGTAGTGGGCTACGCCACCATGCAAGCCATTTTTGCAGCCATCAACAAAGCCAAAAGCACCGACAACGAAAAGCTGGTGGCAGCCATGCGCGGGCTGAAATTTAACACCCCGTTTGGCCCGGCAGAATTTCGCGCGGTAGACCACCAAAGCACCATGGGTGCCTTTGTAGGCAAGCTGGATGTGCGCGGCGCTAAAGGCACCATGGTGCAATGGCGCTACGCCGACGGCAAGGCCTATTTGCCCACCGATGCGTATGTACTTGCGCGCAGGCCTGCAGAGGCGCTAAAATAAATCCATGTTGTTTTTTCAAAGCCTCTAGCCAATGGTCAAAAGCGATGCCTTTGCCGACACGGTACAGCCCGACGTGGACTTTGAAGCCACCCAGTCTATGGAAAAAGCCGCTCCCGCATCCATAGACTTTGACACTGCCCCGCCCAGGGGTTTTGATCTGCCAAAACTGGCCGACCTAGACACCACCCAACCCCTTGGTGCGGATGGCCGGCATCCATCTGGTTTTGAGCAAACCCGGCCGCTGGACTGGGAGCAGCAAATCATTGCGCCAGACTATGCCGAGGTGATAGCGGCAATGGAGTCGGGCGAATTTGACCACCCAGAGCCCACCGACCGCAAGCGTGTGCTGATTGTGGACGATGACCTGCCTGCGCGCTTGTACCTGCGCGCCAAGCTTTCTTTGCTTGACAGCGTAGACGTGTACGAGGCTACTACGGGTGATGAGGCTTTGGGCATTACGCAAAACACCCGTTTTGACGGTATTTTGCTGGATGTCAATATGCAGGGCACTGACGGCTACGACGTATGCCGCGCTATGAAGCGCAACCACCGCAGCATGGGCGGCAAGCAGCCCAAAATCTACATCGTTACCAGCCGCAGCGGCATGTTAGAGCGTATGCGGGCCACCTTGGCCGGTGCCGATGCCTTTATGTCCAAACCGCCCCATCCAGGGCAACTGACAGACCTGCTGGCTTCGCTGTAACGCCTTTCGGTACGTGCGGCCCATGTGGCTTAGGTGTTTGCAACTATGATGACAGCAATGTCAAAAAAAATATTTATCAGGGTGGTAGGTTTTACCGGTGTGGAACGCCACGCACTGAACACCGTTTTCAGGTTGTCCCAAAGAGCCGATGCGGGCCGCAGCCATAGCTATGAGCCTTGGTTGGACGGCAACCCCGAGAAGGCCAGCCTGGCGCTGATAGATGGCTCTTGCGGCAGCGCAGCCCAAGAACTGGCCGATTTGCACCAACCTAACGCCATGGGTTTTATTTGGGTGGGCGCTGTCTCGCCCGCTTCGGCCTGGCGCACCTTTAGCCGCCCCTTGCGCTGGCCCGACGTGCTTACCGCCATGGACATGTATTTTGAGCCGGCCAGTACGCTGGACTTTGACTTGGATAGCGCAGATTTCCCCGACCAGCTTGATGCTGTGGCCACACAAGCCGCCGAGCTGGCCGCCAACCCGCCTGCGCCCCCCAGGGCCACCGCACTGCTGGCCGACCCCGACCCCGAGGCGCGCTTGTACCTGCGCACGCTTTTGTCGGCCTTGGGTATGACCCACATGGACGAGGCTGCATCGGTTGCCCAGGCCCAGGCTTTTTTGGCCGACAACACCTACCAGTTTGTCTGCATTGACTTGGGTTTGAGTGATTTAGACCCTTGGCTGGTGGTAGCTGCTGCCAGCAGCGCGCGGGTGCGTTTAGTGACGGGTTTAAGCCTTGGACTGGGCAGCAAGTTGAACGCAAAACTCAATGGCTGTATTGCCATGGAGAAGCCATTGCAGTCCAATAAGCTGGGTGAAATGCTGCGTAATTTATAGCTTACTGTGTAGCATTTCCTTGGGCTTTAGGACTGTTTTGCTTGAGATCGTGGTTTTCTTAGGTCTTTGAAGATTGCTTTCCCAGCTTTTGTACGTTTGCGCCGCTTGAGTGTGGCCTTGCTGCAAAATCTTCCAAAATCACGCGCAGGTAGCCTAAGT
>JAYWGO010000129.1:0-13786 GCA_043778205.1 Polaromonas sp.
AGTACACTTATCCACAGTTGCTGATTCAAAATCAAGCAACCCGCCCTGGCTCAATATTGGATCGGCAGGGTGGTTCAATATTCAATCGGCGCTGACAGCGATCAACCATCGCGCACCTACCGTATCCGCTGCCATTGCGCTTGGTGTGTACGGCGTAGCGGCATCAAGGAGCCCGCAGGGCGGGGGACAGCTTTGTTGCCGTACACACCAAGCGCAATGGCGTATGCAAACTCAGAGGCAGATTCAAAACGAACGGAATTTGCTTAAGCGCACAGCATCGGGTGCAGCACTGCTCTCACAGCCTTTACCTACCAGACACAAGCCCTGTCTACCTAGGCAGGCTGTGCCGCGTTAAAAGCTCTGTTCTACAGGAGTAATGCTATGACTGAACTTAAACTATGTGCCTCGCCCGTCCTTGACGCTGTACCTGGCCCCAGTGCAGGCACTTTTGCAGCTTTAGCCGCCCACCCAGCGCTTGCCATGGGGCTCAAACTGGCCGCTGCTGCTGTGCTTTCTGCCAGTTTGTCAGCCTGCGTGGTTGCACCTTGGGGCCCGCACTACCGGGGCGCGGTGGTTGGCCAGGTGGTGGTAGAAGGCCCGCCTGTGGTGGTAGCGCCAGCACCGGTGGTGGTGGTGCGGCCGCCCGTGCAATACGGGCCACGCTACCCGTACCGCCACCGCTATTGAGACGGCAAAGTAGCCCTAGCAGCTAATTTGCCAGCGCACGGGCCGTAAGTAGCCAAGTGCTGTGTTTTGTAGCGACAATCACAGCATGGCTATTCACACAATTCTCAGCATGGGCGACCCGCGTTTGTTGCGCATGGCCCAGTCCGTCACAGCGTTTGACACTGACAAACTCCACCTCTTAATTAGCGACCTGCTAGACACCATGGCCGCTGCCAACGGGGCAGGGCTGGCAGCGCCACAAATAGGTGTAGACCTGCAGTTGGTGATTTTTGGCACGGGCACCGCCAACCCGCGTTACCCCGACGCCCCCGTGGTGCCCCGCACAGTGCTGATTAACCCGCACATTACGCCGCTCGATGCCCAAGGCCAGCCTATAGCGGGCATGACCTACCACCAAACACCCGGAGCGCCCCTTGCTGGGCTGGCTACCGGGCCCGCTGCGGTGCTAGAAGACGGCTGGGAGGGCTGCCTGTCAGTGCCCGGCTTGCGCGGCAGCGTGCTGCGCTATAGCCACATTCGTTACCAAGGCTTTGACCAGTTCGGCGACCCGATAGACCGCACGGCCAGCGGCTTTCATGCGCGCGTGGTGCAGCACGAGTGCGACCATTTGTTTGGCGTGCTGTACCCTATGCGCATCAGCGACTTTTCACGCTTTGGATTTACCAAAGTACTGTTTCCAGAACTGGCAGGTCTGGAGGCCGACGATGATTGACTTACTCTTAAAACCATAGCTGCTTATGCAGCATTTTCTTGGGTCAAAAGCCTAAAACGCTTAAAAACACGATATACCTATGCACTACCGAAACCTTGGCAAAAGCAATCTCAAAGTCTCTGCACTGTGCTTAGGCACCATGATGTTTGGCGACCAAACCGACAAAGCTGAAGCCGCCGCCATCGTGGCCAGCGCGTACGAGCACGGCGTGAACTTTATCGACACTGCAGATGTGTACAGTAAAGGCGGCTCCGAAACGATGCTGGGCGACTTGCTCAGGCCGCAGCGCCACGACTGGGTGCTGGCCACCAAGCTGGGCAACAAAATGACCGAGCGTGTAAACAACGGGCATTTTTCCAGCAGCTGGATGCAGCGCGAAATCGACGCATCGTTACAGCGCCTGCAAACCGACTATGTAGATATTTTGTACCTGCACCTGGACTACAACAGCATGAACTTAGAAGAACCGCTGCGCGCGCTAGACGCTATGCTGCGCGCAGGCAAAATTCGCTATTGGGGCGTGTCTAATTTTCGCGGTTGGCGCATTGTTGAGGCTGTGCACACGGCCCGCCAGCTGGGCTTGCCCGCACCTGTGGTGTGCCAGCCGTACTACAACTTGCTCAACCGCATGCCCGAGGTGGAGGTACTGCCTGCATGTGCCCACCACGGCATTGGCGTGGTGCCCTACAGCCCCATCGCACGCGGTGTGCTGACGGGCAAATACCAGCCTGGCCAAAGTGCACCCGAGGGCACGCGCGCAGGCCGGGGTGACAAACGCATCGCACAAACCGAGTTTCGCCAAGAGTCGCTGCACATAGCCCAAACCCTCAAAGCACACGCCGAGGCCAAAGGATGCAGCTTGGCCCATTTTGCTACCGCCTGGGTGCTGGCCAACCCAGCGGTGAGCAGCGTGATTGCCGGGCCCCGCACGCTAGCGCAATGGCAAGACTACCTGCCCGCACTGGAGTGCACCATCACAGCGCAGGACGAAGCTCTGGTCAACAGCCTGGTGCCTCCCGGCCACCCGTCCACCCCAGGCTATACCGACCCTGTCTACCCGCTCAATGGCCGCGAGCTGCCCAGCAGCACCAAGGCATGGCAAGCTGTTTAACTTACCCGCACCATGCAACCCGAAGACCTGCAAAAAATCGTCTCCATGCCCATGCCTTTTGGCAAGTACAAAGGCCGCCTCATAGCCGACTTGCCCGGTAACTACCTGCACTGGTTTGCACGCGAAGGCTTTCCCAAAGGCGAGCTAGGCCGCCTGCTGGCCATCATGCGCGAGATTGACCACAACGGGCTGGGTGATTTGCTCACGCCTTTGCGAAAAGGCTAGTTTTTATGCAATTTGGCTGTGGCCCAAGGAAATGCTGCATAAGCAGCTATTAAATATACAGCATCAAGCTACGAGCTTGTAGTGTTTTTTACTAAAATCCAGACCCGTCAAATCTTCTATTTTTTTAGACAGGCGGTATTTTTTCTCTCTAGCAGTTAACTGGTAACTTGGATTGAACACTAAATTTTGCTCAGCCTCAGTCTGTATCCACTGCGCCATTACTTTGGGATGCGTACCGGTAAATTCTTTAACCGCCTTGGAGTCAAAATTAGCGTAGTTAATTTGCATCGTGGTAGACCCTTTCCAATACTTGGCTACTTGGTCTAACTTGGCTTGCATTTGCTCTTGTTTGCGAACCCAGCCGTAGTGAAAAATGCGGGCATTCGCTAAAGCGCATCGCGCAAAGCGCGGTTTTTTGTGCTCGTGCATCACCAGCCAGTATTGGCCATCAGGAGCGTAGGATCTAATGGTGTTGCGAATCAAGCGGCACTCACGTCGGTACCAACCAGGACTAACTGAGACATAGCTGGGGGTACCGTAAAAATGGAGATAGTCAAACACCAAGGCTTCTACCGCAGGGTTAGCGTGGTGCTTGTTGACGGCCTCGCGTATTTTGGCCAAATCTTCCTCGTGCACTACTTCATCACCTTCGAGGTAAAAAGCCCAGTCACCAACGCAAGCATACTGGGCAATCATTTTCTGTTGCGCGTAAACGAATCCACGGTCTCCCATGCGATCATTCCACACAGTGTCAATAATTTTGATTTTAGGACTGCCAATATTTAATATGCGCGCTCTAGTGTCGTCATCTCCAGCCCCTACTGCTATCACAAATTCATCGACCAGTGGCAGCAATGAGCAAATAGATTCTACAAACGGGAAACCCAGTAATTTGCCGTTTCGAATAAATGTAAAACCGCTAATTGATACGGGCTTGGTGGGCTCGGCTGGGTTCGTGGTGTTGATCGACTTATTCAATGATGGCTCCCATTGTGCCGTCCAGGCTTTGTAATTTTGCATACACGCCTTGATTTTCTATAAGCTGCGCATGTGTGCCCAGCTCAATCACTTTGCCGTGTCCCATCACAACAATGCGATCAGCATGCTCTATAGTTGAGAGACGGTGCGCTATGATAATAGTGGTGCGGCCTTGCATCAAGGTTTGCAATGCAAGCTTAACTTCGTACTCTGATGCATTGTCTAACGCCGATGTGGCCTCATCCAGCACCAATATAGGTGCATCTTTGTAGATAGCCCGCGCTATCGCTAAGCGTTGTCTCTGCCCACCAGATAATTGGCTTGCATTGTGGCCTACAACAGTATCAATACCCAAGGGCAGGGTATTAACGTGCTCTAGTAAATTTGCAGCTTCCAAAGCACTTTCAATTCGCGTTGGATCGGCAATTTGTCCTAATGCAATATTAGCGGCGATGGTGTCATTGAGCATCACGACATCTTGGCTAACAAACGACAGTTGTTTGCGCAGCGTATCCAAGTCCCATTCTTTGATGCCAATACCGTCTAACAGAACCTCGCCTTTTGTCACATCAATAAACCGCGCTAGCACATTCACCAATGTAGTCTTACCTGAGCCAGAACTGCCAATAATGGCAATAGTTTCACCGGCCAGAATGTGAAGATCAAGACCTGCAAGCGCTTGATTTTCACTGTTGGGGTATTGCAGAGTTACCGCCTTGAACTCTAATTCACCGCTAGCGCGTGCCTCTAGCGGTTTGAATTGGCCACAAGTTTCTGCCTCCGTATGCTCAATAAGGTCTAGCCCCCGTTCCAAGGCTGCTATGCCTCTGGTGATCGGCCCCGCTACTTCCGAAAGATGCTTTATGGGCGCAATCAACATCAACATGGCTGTTGTAAATGCTACGAATCCACCCACCGTAACGCCCGTCGAGGCGCTCTGGTACAAAGCCACACAAATTACGGCTGATAGCGCCGAGGCAGCCAACATTTGCGTGGCCGGTGTCATCGCTGAAGTTGCAATCGTCGACTTGATTGCCAACCTGCGCAGTTCATTGTTCAGTATTTCAAATCGACCAGATTGGCCTTCTTGCGCATGGTGCAGGCGCACCGCTCGGTAAGCCAGTACATTTTCTTCAACAACATAGGCCAGTTTGTCCGTGGCCAATTGACTAGCCTTGGTAATTAAGTGGAGTCGTTTTGACAAAACCTTCATGACCCAGGCTACAAATGGAAAAATGACCAGTACGATCGCAGTCAATTTCCAATTGAGATAAATCAGGTAAGACATTAATGCCACTAAGGTCAGTGTGTCTTTAACCAAAGAAAGCAGAGCGTTCACCAATAGGTTGGCACCCGTTTGTACTTCATACACAATGGTGTTGACCAGGCTACTAGCGGAATTTTGCGAAAAAATCGAAGGATGCGCATATAAAAGCTTGGCAAATAATTTACCACGCAAGTTAACCATCGCTCTGTTACTCATTGCAGCCAAAGCGTACTGCGCACAAAAACCACCGGCACCGCGAATTGCAAACAAGCCCAGTATGGCCACAGGCACAATCCACAGCGGTAAACGCCCCGCTTGAAAGCCTGTATCCAGCAGCGGCTGCATTAAAGCAGGGATTAAAGGCTCGGTAGCAGCTGCTACTACAACGCCCAGGATTGCTATTAGCAATAGTCGGCCATTACCTTGAAAATAAGGAAGTATTCGTTTTAGCCTGTTGATTATTGTCATTGCACTTGGGTTGTATTTTTTTGACTGGACGCAGAGCTAATCAATGATAAGAGCAGTACTAACGTCCAGCCTTCATGCACGTTGTATAGCAACGAATCTGTAAAACAGTTGAGTGAAAAAATGAAAATGCCCGCTCTGCATATGTCTCTAAAAGCTATATTATTTATGTACTGGGTATTTTTAATAGCCTGACCCAAAAGTAGCAAAAATAAACTGAGCCCAATGAGGCCATATTGCGAGGCTTGGGTAATGTACTCGTTGTGGGTATGGCTATGGCCTTGACTGGCAAATGGGTCTTGGCTTTGCATTAAGTAATTTCTAAATGCGCCTGCACCAGCACCAATGATTGGAGATTCTTTAAATAAATTCCAGCTAATTAGCCAATAATGAAATCGGCTACCCGTGCCAGTCGAAGTATCATTTTTTTGCAAATAATTGTTTGTCTCTGAAGTCATGGAGTCTATTCTTTTTTGAACTGCTGGAACAGTTACGTATGCAGTTAAACAAATACAAACAAGCGCTAGTGTTGCAATTGCTTTGTGCAAAGTTGACTTCATTTGAGAGAGCAAAAATAAAAATAGGCAAGCTATCAAATTGAGCAGTGCCATCCTTCCTCGTATAAAAAATACGATGTCAACGGCGCAAATAATGGCCAATACAATAAACCACAAGCTGTAACGCTTGAAATGAACGGCACAAACTAAACAGACAAAGCAGAGTATGGATATAAAGAATCCATGCTCCAGTTGATTCCGAAAATACACTAAATTTTGGCTCCACATACCGGCAAGCATTTGGTGGTAGGCTTGATTTCTTAAACCCTCAATGGGCAATCCTAGCAAGCGCACCAGCCCTGTTCCGTCCAATACCGTTGGCAGCATTAAGATAACAATACCAACACTGAAACTCAAAAGAACAAGCATTCGCTTTCGATCTGAGTCCAGCAAATACACCAAAACTACCACGGCTAAGAGCTTGAGGTATCTAGCGGCATCATGCTGAGCCAGCGCGGGTAATGCACTGGTAAAAGATAAACTTAGGTAAACAACGGCTGCTAAAGCAATACTTATCCAAATTAGTTTTTGACTAGCTACAACCTCCCACTTGTTTAGCCAATTGCCTGAAAGCAGATAGAAGAAAAATAAACCATAGAGGCCGACCCTAAATAATGCGCTAGACCAAGGCAGCCCAAAAGCCATCAGGCAAACCATCCAATAGGAAACTGTATGCGCCCACCGGGTGACGTGCACAGTGCTTTCTCTAAATTGGCTTGTGTTTTCGATTTGCATTTACTTTAGAATTTTCGTGGCTGCATTCAGTATGTCGTTTACAGAAATATGGTTAACTTGTTCTGTATCAGACTGAATGCAGGTAATCAGCCTGCTTTTAGGTAATCTCCAGCAAGGGTGCACGGTTTTATTAAAAAGTCCAATTAAAGGGGTCTCAGTGGTGACGGATAAGTGCATGAGGCCGCCGTCACAAGCGATGACTAAATCTTGGGCTGCAATGGCATCTCTTGTTTCTGTAATAGAAATTTTCGCTACTAAATTGCGCACTTGAATTTTTTGACCTAGGTGCTCTAGGAAATCAACTGCAAAATTGTGGGCATTTGATGAACCGATCAAGGTGATAGTTATTTTGAAAAAACTATGCAATGCTAGCGCAAGCTCAACCCATTTTTCATAAACCCGCGAAGAATCCACCCCTCCGAGTGCGAACGCAATCTTCAAATCACTATTTTTAGGTGAAGAACGAGGGGGTAGTGGGCATAGCTTTTGCCTTGCATGAGTTTCAAAGTCTACATCCGTACACGATGTTGCCAATAAATCTGCTAACCGCTGAGTGGCAAAATTTGCACGGTTAAATTCTGGCCCCGTATAAAACCCATGCATTGATATCCAGTAAGTCGACCTGAAATAGCGCATTTTGGTGCGCATTGAACGGCGCTTATTACTTTGCAAAATTATAAAATCGTATGTTTTGCCCGCCAACAGTTGCGGGTTGGATTCGATGTGGTTAAACCAGGGATCCGATTGAAAAAGAGGTGCAAGGTGATTGTCAATGAGCAAATCGCAGTCAAATTTTTCTTGGTGCAGCAAGCTTCTTGGGGCCAGATCCATCAGCGCATCACCAATCTGCGGGATGCCTTCGTATATCCAAAGAACTCTTTTCCAGCTGGGTTCTATTTTTTGGCAAAGGTATTTACTCTGCCCGCTCAATCCAAATTGAATTGCTTTGCGAAAATGCCGCCAACCCAGCTTGTTCGTCCCGCTTTGGGCAAGATAGTCTTGGTTATTATTTTCCACTTCTTTTGATAAAGGCTGCCTAATAGAGATGCCAGCTTGGTTCTTAAGCCATGATTTAACGACCGGAAACATATTGATGGACATTCTGATCTATTATCAAGCATCTGACGGTGGCCGCCACGTGCCACTTTATGCTGCAACTACTTATCTTTTATTCAATGAGCTTGTGCGTTACTTTAATCGTCCGTAATGAATCTGCGAATATTCAGCCGTGCTTATCGTCAGTAAGTTTTGCCAGCGAAATAGTAGTTTTAGAGCATGGTAGTGCGGACAATTCTGTAGAAATTGCGCACAATTTAGGTGCCAAAGTTCTGGTAACGCCTGATTGGCCGGGCTTTGGGCCTCAAAAAAATCGGGCTATAGCGCTAGCAACCAAGGATTGGATACTGTCTATCGACGCAGATGAACGCGTAACACCAGAATTACAACGCGAAATCGAACTTGCCATGGTGGACGAGGAATTCGTAGCATTTGAAATTCCGCGGGTAACCCAGTTTTGTGGACAATGGATTCACCACTGTGGTTGGACACCAGACCGGGTGACACGGCTGTTTAAGCGTGGTAAAGCCCATTTTTCTCAAGACTTGGTGCATGAGAAATTATTACTCAATGACAGTAAAGCAAAGTTGGGCCGCTTAAAGTCACCTTTGCTGCATTACAGCTACCCCACACCAGAGCATTATTGGCAAAAGCTGCAGCGGTACAGTCAAGATTGGGCTAAGCAGCGGCATTCTGAAGGTCAAAAGACTACGATGACCCGTGCGGCCTTGTCTGGGCTCACTGCTTTTTTTCGCAGTTATGTATTCAGACTGGGATTCTTAGATGGGGCAATGGGTTTTGCGGTATGCGCAATGCAAGCGCAAGCTGCTTTTGGTAAATATTTTGAACTGTATTGTTTGAACCATGAACACAAAAAATAATTTGAAATACTGTCTTTTGCTCTGCCTCAATCTGCTAAAGAAGATCGGTTGGCTTGGACTCATTGCTAGCAGCGCAAGCTTCGCCCAATTTCGCGTAGAGATTTCGGGCGTGGGGGTTACCCAGCTGCCTGTTGCCATTGCGGCCTTTAAAGGCGACGAAGCGGCCCCGCAAAAAATGGGGGGTATTGTGCTGGCAGATTTGCTGCGCAGCGGGCAGTTTAAGTCGGTAGATACCGCTGGCAGCGCTTTGGACGAGACATCGCGCCCCGATATGGGGCCATGGAAGCAAAAAGGTGCTGACCACTTGGTGGTGGGCAGTGTCACCAGGCTGGCAGACGGGCGCTTTGATGTGCGGTTCAGGTTGTGGGATACCGTGCGGGGCACCGAGGTGGCAAACTCAGTGGCCGTCTATCCTGCAGGCGATTTGCGCCTTGCAGCCCATAAGATTGCCGACATAGTTTATGAAAAACTCACTGGTCAAAAAGGTATTTTCTCTACCCGCATTACCTACATTACCAAAACAGGGCCGCGCTACAGCCTGTGGGTGGCCGATGCGGATGGCGAAGGTGCGCAAACAGCACTGGCCAGCCCTGAGCCGTTGATATCTGCTTCCTGGTCGCCCAACGGTGCGCAGCTGGCCTATGTGTCGTTCGAGTCACGCAAGCCCGTGGTCTATGTGCAAGATGTGGCCAGCGGACGCAAGCGGGCCGTGGCCAATTTTCGCGGTTCCAACAGCGCCCCTGCTTGGTCACCCGACGGTAAAACTTTAGCTTTAACGCTGACCAAAGACGGCGCATCACTGATTTATGGGATGGACAGCGCAGGGGGTGAGCCGCGAAAATTGAGCCAATCCAACAGCATTGATACAGAACCTGTGTATTCCCCAGACGGTAAATCAATTTATTTTGTGAGCGACCGCGGTGGTGCGCCGCAAATTTACCGCATGCCCTCTGCGGGTGAGGGCACAGGCCGCGCTGAAAGGGTCAGCTTCACTGGCAGTTACAACATTTCACCCGCTATCAGTCCAGACGGGCGCAGCTTGGCCTATATTTCCCGGGTGGATGGTGCTTTTAAACTGCATGTGATGGAGCTGGGTGGAACTGCCACAGCCATCACCGACTCTACTGCAGATGAACGCCCCAGCTTTGCGCCCAACAGCAACCTCATCATGTACGCTACCAAGCAAAACGGTCGTGAGGCCCTTATGACCACCACGCTAGACGGCAAAATTAAAGCCCGCTTGGGCGCACAAGGTGGTGATATTCGGGAGCCTCATTGGGGGCCGTTTCAAAAATAAACTGACCGCATTTTCTATTCAAATTGACACACAAGGAACTACTCAAATGGCACAACTTTCAATACCAAGCATGTTGTTTGGCGGTCGCTTGCAAACTGCCAAGTTATTGGTGGTAGCTTGCGGGGTCGCAGTTTTGGCAGCCTGTAGCAGCACCCCCTTAAGCGATGTGCCCGTGGTGGACAAGCAAGGCTCGTCCGTAGCCGCAATGCCAGCCAAGTCTGCCTCAGCGGCAGATGGTTCGCAAATTGCGCAGCGCGCGGTTCAGCCGGGTACGCTGGATGCCAACCAGGACAACGTCGCAGGCCCTGCCAACGCTGCTAAAGTGATTTATTTTGACTACGACAGCTACAGCATCAAACCTGAATTTCAAAGCGCGTTGGATGCCCATGCCAAGTTTTTAAGCACTAACAAAGCCCGCAAAATGGCCATTGAAGGCCACACCGACGAACGTGGTGGCCGTGAATACAACCTGGCTTTAGGCCAAAAACGTGCCGAAGCAGTGCGCCGCGCGCTAGGCTTGTTAGGCGTGACAGATGCGCAAGTGGAGGCTGTGAGCTTTGGCAAAGAAAAACCGGCCAATACGGGTTCTGACGAATCGAGCTGGGCGCTGAACCGCCGCGCTGAAATAAACTACCGCTAGCAATGCTGCGAAAGCGCAGTTAGATGGTAACGCTGGCGCAGTGATTACACAGTGCTAGCGCTGCTACACTGGTACCATTTATATCTTCTAAAGAACTTCTATGCTATCTTTTCAGAAGCTGCTTGTGCAGACTTTTATTGGTCTTGGCGGCATTTTTGTTGCTTTTTCGGGCCATGCCGGGCTGTTTGACGATGAAGAAGCGCGCAAAGCCATACTAGAACTGCGCCAAAAAGTTGATGTCAACAAACAAGCAGGCGATGCGGCTGACCAAAGGCAAAGCGAAGAGCTGAAAGAAGCCAACACTGCGCTGCGCCGCAGCCTGCTTGATTTGCAAAACCAAATTGAGGCGTTGCGCGGCGAAATAGCCAAAGCGCGGGGCCAAGAAGAGCAGCTTGCCCGCGATGTGGCCGAAGTACAGCGCCGTCAAAAAGACATAGCCCAGGGGGTAGACGACCGTTTGCGTAAATTTGAGCCCGTTAAAGTTAATGTAGATGGCCGCGAATTTACCGCCGACCCTGCTGAAAAGCGTGACTACGATGCTGCATTTGCCATTTTCCGCAAATCTGAATTCACTACGGCCAGCACCGCTTTTGCAGAGTTTGTGCGCCGCTATCCGCAAAGCGGCTACAACCCATCTGCGCTGTTCTGGCTAGGCAACGCCCAGTACGCTATGCGCGACTACACCAATGCCGTGGCCAATTTTCGCAATATGATCGCCCAAGCGCCTGACCACCCTAAGGCCAGCGAAGCCGCCTTGTCGATTGCCAACTGCCAAATAGAGCTCAAAGACACCCGTTCTGCCCGTAAAACGCTGGAAGATTTGATGAAGGTTTACCCACAGTCAGAAGCTGCAGTGGCCGCCAAAGACCGCCTTACGCGGCTTAAATAGCGGCCCATTGACTCCTGCTCTCTTGCGCCTTTAAACGGCGCATTTAACTTAAACACGTAGGCTGCGCACGTGGGTAGGAGGCATACCCCAGTAAAATTGGGTGATGCAACTTACTGATATTTCCGTTCTCAGCACCCAAATTCTCTGGGCCAGCTTTATTTTGTCGTTTGTGTTTGGTGCCATCGCGCAGCGTACCCATTTTTGCACCATGGGTGCCGTCAGCGATGTGGTCAACGTAGGTGATTGGACGCGTATGCGCCAATGGGCGTTAGCGGTAGGCATTGGCATGCTGGGCTTCGCGGCCTTGGTTTGGCTAGGCAAAATAGATGCCAGTAAAACTTTATACGCCTCAGGCCGGGCCATGTGGTTGTCAGCCTTGGTGGGTGGCGCATTGTTTGGTTTTGGCATGGTTTTAGCGTCAGGTTGCGGCAGCAAAACTTTGGTGCGGATCGGCGGCGGTAGCCTTAAATCATTGGTTGTATTTCTTGTGATGGGTGTTGCTGCTTTTGCTACGCTCAAAGGCATTACCGCTGTGCTGCGCGTAGCCACGGTCGACACGGTGGCTTTTGCCATAGCTGCGCCTGGCAGCATCGCAAGTGCACTGGGCAGCGCGCTGGGCCTATCGGTTCAGCTTGCGCAGCCTATTACAGCAGGGGTGCTGGGGGGTGGCTTGGTGCTGTGGGCAGTAATGCGCCGCGATTTTTGGACGCTAGACAACCTGCTGGCGGGCTTGGGTTTGGGCACCGTTATCGTGCTCATGTGGTGGGCCAGCGGCTCGCTGGGCTATGTGGCCGAGCATCCTGATACGCTGCAAGAGGCATTTTTAACCACCAACTCAGGCCGTGCTGAAGCGCTGAGCTTTGTGGCACCCGTGGCTTACACGCTGGACTGGCTGATGTTCTTTAGCGATAAAACCAAGGTGCTTACCCTGGGCATTGTGTCAGTGCTGGGTGTTATTGCAGGTTCGGCCGTGCTGGCCTTGGCCAGCCGAAGCTTTCGCTGGGAAGGCTTTGGCGGTGTAGAAGATGTCACCAACCATTTAGCCGGTGGTGTGCTGATGGGAATAGGCGGCGTGATGGCCATGGGTTGCACGGTCGGCCAAGGCATGAGCGGCTTGTCTACGCTGTCTTTTAGCAGTTTTATTGCTGTGGCCGCCATCTTGGCCGGGGCTGTCGGTGGCTTTAAATACCAAATTTGGCGTTTAGACCGCATGGGCTGAATGCCTACAGCCTAGACCCTACAAAAAAATGACCCAAACACTGCAGATGCCGCTGATCTTAACGCCAACGCCAACGCCAACGCCAACGCCAACGCAAATGGTGGTTGGCTCTGATGCTACTGCACAGCCCGATGCGGTAGACCTAGCGCGCCGTTTCGGCGGTTTGGCGCGGCTGTACGGCGCGCGTGGTGCCGCCCAAATTCAAGCAGCGCACGTGGCGGTTGTAGGCATTGGGGGCGTAGGTTCATGGGCCGCTGAAGCGCTGGCCCGCAGTGGGGTAGGGCGCATCACACTGATTGACTATGACAACATAGCTGAGTCCAATATCAACCGCCAAATTCATGCCGAAACCAGCACGGTAGGTATGGCCAAAGTCGTGGCGATGCAAGCACGCATAGCCCAAATCAACCCTCTGTGCCATGTGCATTGTGTTGAAGAATTTGCCACCCCCGAGAACTGGCAAGCGATGGCCAGCCAAGGGCAGTTTAGCGCTGTGATTGACGCTTGCGACCAAGTGAAAACCAAAATAGCCTTGGCTGTATGGGCGCGCGATAGCGCCCGATTGCAGGAAAAAAATGGCGCTGTGTTGTTTATTACCGTAGGTGCCGCTGGTGGTAAACGGCGCGCAGACAAAGTGGACATAGTTGACTTGGCAGACACCACACATGACCCCTTGCTGGCCAAGCTGCGCTACAGCCTGCGCCGCCAGCATGGTGCGCCGCGCGACAAACGCATGGGCACACAGTGCGTGTTCAGCCGCGAAGCCGTAGCTACGCCCGACAAGGCACCCGCGCTAGAAGCTGTCGACTCAGCAGTAAGCACCGATGGCAGCCTTAATTGCCATGGCTACGGCTCGGTGGTGGCTGTCACGGCCAGTTTTGGCATGTGTGCTGCAGGGTGGGTGCTAGATGCGCTGGCTAAAAAATAAGCGCACTTCTTTAAGGGTGCGTGACAAGGCAGTGTTTTTCGCGCTATAATTTGAGGCTTCACGCAAGTGATACGTGGGACCTTAGCTCAGCTGGTAGAGCAGCGGACTTTTAATCCGTTTGTCGTGGGTTCGACCCCCG
>JAYWGO010000130.1:0-4803 GCA_043778205.1 Polaromonas sp.
GCCATGCGCTGTATCGTTATCGACCTACTGCAACGTACGCACGACCCACTGATCGTGATGGGCGACTTTAACGACGGCCCGCACAGCGTCACCACCCAAATCATCGCCGCCACCAACGAGGTAGCGTATGACAAAGGCGCGCGCGACACCGCTCTGTTTAACGCCTACGAAGTGCAAGGCGACATGGCGCTTAAACGCGACGTCGCTTACAGCCACATTCACCAAGGCTACCCCGAGGTGCTAGACCAGATTTTGGTCAGCGAAGAGTTCCTCTACAACAGCCGCAACAGTATTGGCGATGTGCGCCGCGTAGACTACTTTAACGACCATTTACAAGAAGGCAAAGACCGCAGCCGCTCCGACCATGGGTTTGTGCGGGCAGTAATTCGGGTGCGTTTGCCTGACGCCTGATGCTAGATACAAACACTACTAATTTCATAGCTGCTTGCGCAGGATCTGCGGGCTCGAAGCACTATAACCTTTAAATTTTTTCAGAGTTGTCGGGTAGTTTCTTGCTTTGCTTCATCAGCGCCCACGCCATCAAACCTAGCAGTACCACGCCCGCTAGCAGCACGCCCCACAGGACCAAGCTGCGGGTAGGTGGTGCGTTGGTGGCAGCAAGCGCCACGGCGGTAGGCGCAGCGGCTGCGGCACCTGCGCTGATATCGGCACGCGCCAGAGGCAAAGCATTTTCTTGACCGCTTTGGTAGCCGGGCATCAGACTGGCCAACGGCAAATAGGCGCTGACGGCGTCACTTAAACCTGCAGCGAACGTAAAAGGTGCTGTGCCGCTGGCTAAAAAGACCACTTGCGTCGGTTCAAACCATGCCGACACTTCAGGCGCGGCGGCAAAGCCAGCGGTTTTCTTATCAGCTTCGATCTTGATTTCCTTGTAGCTTGCATGGCCTGCCGTGCTGTGCAATTCCACTGCCGCGTTGACTTGTTCTTTACCGTTGGCGGTCAGGTTATACAGCACCGTGCTGGCCAGCGGTGTCCACGGTTGGCTGCGGTCGTTGCGGCCCAGCACGCGCACGGGGATCAGCACATTGGCGCCTTGGGCTTTGATGGTGAGCGCGGCCACTGGCGTGGCAAAGGGCAGCGCAAAACTGAGCTCGTGCGGGCTGGTCAGCGCAGGCGTGGCTAGGCTGGCGCGGGTTCGCGGGCTGTTGCTGGTGCTTTGCGACGTAGTCACCGTGGCAGCGCGTACGGCTACGGGCACGGTTGGGTCTGCGCCACCTTGCCAGGTGATGCGCAGGTAATGGTCTTTGATGTCGCTAAAGGCCAGTTGCATACGCTGGGTGCCTAGCTCGCCAGGGGGCGCAGTGCCTGCCTGTGCAGTGCGGTACAGCACCGTGTCGGCCAAAGCGCGCCAGTTTTTCAGGTCTTTGCTGGCCTGCACTTCAAAGGTAATCGGCTGGCCTGCGGGCAAGTCAGCATCCAGCGCCATAGACACCACCGGTGCGCTGATGGCGCGGGCGTCCAGCAGCACGCCAACGATATTTGTATTGCCCGCCGTAGTGTTTGTGGCCTTGGCCGTAGCCATATCGACCTGTACCACACGCTTGCCGCCCTGCTCTTCGATGCGCAGCGACACGCCCTGGCTGCCCAGCGTGCCCGCAGTTCGGGAGTCGCCCAGGATGGGGTAGGCAGGCAACACGACCTGGCTACGCTGGGTTTGCGTTTGCGCCGCTACCTGGGCCAATGCCATAGCTACGGGCTGGCCCTGGGCGTTGAAGATGCGTACATCGCTGTAGCTGCCCGTTTGCAGCCGTACCAGCGCCTCTGCAGGCAAGACCAAGCGCTGCAGCGGTGCATCAGCCGTTAGTACAAGGGGCGCGCGCAGTGTGTAGGACGCCGGGGTATTGGCATCAGCCGCCCACACTGTGGGGGCTAACGCCACTAACGCGCTGCTGGCCACAATCAAACTTGTCCAGCGTGCTTGGGAAATAGCCATCATGGTGCCTCCTTGGCAGCTGTGTCAGGGATCATAAAAGTAGCCGTGGTCGCCGTGCTAGCAGCAACAGGTCGGGGTGCACCAGATGCACCCGGTACGTCAGATGCGCCCGGTGCGTCCGGTAAATTGCCCAGACCCGAACTGGTTTTGGACAGCATCTTGGGTGGCAGAGGTGCAAAATAACCCACCACCAACATCAGCACACCCACCACAATAAACGCAATGATGCGCTCAACCCCGCCTGCGTTGGACAAGTCGATCAAGAGCAGCTTGACAACCACCAAGCCCATCAACCCCGCACCCACCAGCCACAGCGCGCGCTGTTTGCGCCGCCCGGCTATCACCATCAGGCTTAGCGCCAGCAGTGTCCATAAAATGGCGTAGCCGGTTTGCACCACAAAGCTGCCAAACAACGCACCTGCGTCCCATGGCACATTAAAAAAGTGGTGCGCAACACGCAGCCATACCGTATTGATCGCGATAAATACCAGCCCCGCCAGTGCGGCCCACGCACGCGGGCTGCGCAATGTCGCCGCGCTGGCAGGCATGGGCGTAGCGCCCGCCACGGCAGCGCGCCAAAACACCAGCGCCCCCAAGGCCAGGGCAAGTGTCAGGTCCGTGGGGTTGAGCAGTGGAATATAGGGCAGCGGGTCGGTGCGGCCCGATGACGATACCGCCACCACCAACACCCCCGCAAACACCATGGCCGCCAGCGGCAACGCAGCGTGCCAGTAGTAGGCCAGCGCATGCGGATTAAGCGGCCATTGAAAGCTGGCCAGCGCACTACGCTGGTTGGCCCGACCTGCCCACAGCGACAGCGCCATGAGCACGCCGATACCGCTGATCAGCATGACCACACTGGCCCACGCGGTGCGCCACAAATCGCCCTTGCCGATAAAGAACCACAGGCCATCAGCCAGCAGCACGGTCACCAACCACGCGCCACCGACATGGACAAAGTAATTAAGCTTTTGCAGCGCAGCCGCGTTGTGACCCCTACTGATATCTGCAAGATCTTTCCAATCGCTAATACGCAGCGTCCAGTAATGCAGCGCTAAAACCACAGGCCATACCCACCACGCAGGCATGTGCAGTACGCGAGCGCCGATGCCCAGCTGAGTTAACAATGTAGCGGCCATGACCACCAAGGTGACGCGGCCAGGCCAGGTCGCTACCGCCCAGTTTTTAGCCAGCCCAAAGTGCTGAGACAGCCGTGCACTTAAGACAACCGCCAGCATCGTCAGCAGCTGCGCTGTGCTTTGCGAAAACACCGGCAGGTCGGGCGCATCAGCCAGTTTGGCAGGGGCACTGCGGCTGATTTCCAGGGCCAGCGCCACACACCACCCAATAAAGCCGTAGATAAACAGCGGGCTGCGCAACTGCTTTTCTGCCGCGCCATAGGCCTTGGCCCAAGTGGACTCGCTGTGTGGCAAATCCTGGCGCAGCCACCACGCTATCACCAGCGCAGGTAATGCAATCAATAGCGCACCGATAAACACTGGGTTGATCAGCGGCAGCGCCGCAGGGGCGTACTTTAGCCCGTTCACAAACGCCATGGCAGCCACCGCCTGCAGCAGCAGGCCAAAGGCGCGCGGCATCCAGCGGGCTTGGCGCATGCCCACCCAAAACGCGCCTGCACCCTCTAGCGCCCACACGGCCGATGTCCACTGCGTGTCCAGCGCCAATGGCACGGCCAGTGTGGCAAAGCCCACGCCGATGGCAATACAGCATTCAATCAGCAAACGGTAATTGACCAGCGCCCGGCGTACCAGCACAGTGGCCAGGCCCAGGTACAGTGCGGCAAAACCCAGCGCCGAGAAAGCCGTGCCCAGTTCAAACTGCCCAGCCAAGCCCACCTGCAAACCGAACGCCACCAGCGGTGTGCCAAATACCAGCGTGCTGTCTACCGCGTTACCCAGCCGGGTCGGCGTGTTGCGTGCGTACAGCACCGCGGTGATCACGTAAATCAACAAAAAGCCAATCAAAAAAGGCTGTGTGCTGGCATATTGTTCGGGTGCAAATTTCAACGCACCCCAAGCTGTAGCTACACCAAAAGTAGCGACAAAGCCCACCAGGTTCAAAATGCGCCACGACTTTTTGTACGCGATGAACATGATGGCTATATTCAAAAGCGTGTAGTAGCTAAACAGCCCCACATGGCTGCCCTGCCCGGTGGACAACAAAACAGGCACCGCAAAGCCGCCCGCAAATGCAGCCACGGCCAGCGCGCGCGAGTTTTGCAGCAGCGCCAGCGCGCAACTCAGCGCGCACACGACAATCATCAAACCGAATGCGGCCAGCGCAGGCAACATGTCGTACAGACGGAAGGCAGCAAACACGGTAAGGTACATGACCGCCACACCCGCGCCCTGCAGCGCCAGTGCAAAGCCCGGTTTGTCGGCGCGCTTTTTAAAGCCGATGGCCAGCAACGCGATACCAAACGCACCGATCACCGCCAATCGCAGCTCCACCGGTATCAGCCCTGCAGCCGCCGCATAGCGGGCTAAAAATGACAAGCCAATAAACAAAATTACCAAGCCCATACGCACAATGGTGTTGCCACCCAGGAACCAGTTTTTTGCGGCGGTTAGCGCCTGCTCTGCAGCGTTGGGTGGCGCAGGTGGTGCAGGTGCCCTGCCAGTAGCCACGCCGCTGCTCTGGCTGGCCGCGGTGCTTAACCTGGCGTCCCCCGATTCGGCTTGGTTGGCGCGCATGCGCGCTGCGGACGGCGACAAAGCCTGCTCACGCTTGAGCTCGTCTTGCCAGAAAGCGTCGTCTTCTGCCGCCTCGGCCTGGGCGTTGGCTGGCTGCGCAGTGTAAGGTGACATGGCAGGTGGTACTGCAGGCGT